>CAZLII010000239.1:0-6918 GCA_964559065.1 uncultured Nitrospirales bacterium
GCAGTTGGGCCGTAACCATCACCGGCGGCGCGGGGCACGGCGTCATCAGTTGCGATGTGCTCGACACCGGCGACGGCGGCGTGTCCATGAGTGGCGGCGACCGGCAGACCATCGCGCCCGGCGGGCATTTCGTGGAGAACTGCCGCTTCGCGCGGCTGGGCCGCTGGTCCAAGTGCTACGTACCCGCCGTGCTGATGAGCGGCGTCGGCCTGCGCGCCTCGCACAACCTCATCTACGACCACCCCCACTGCGCCATCCTCTACGGCGGCAACGACCACCTCATCGAGTTCAACGACATCCACCACATCGGGCTCGAGACAGGCGACGTCGGTGCAATTTACACCGGACGCGACTATACCTTTCGCGGCAACCGCATCCGGCACAACTACATCCATGAAACCGGCGGCGTCGGTATGGGCTCGATGGGCGTTTACATGGACGATTGCGTGAGCGGCACCGAAGTCTTCGGCAACGTGTTCTACAAGGTGCACTGGGCGATGTTCATCGGCGGCGGCCGCGACCACCTCGTCGAAAACAACCTCTTTGTGGACTGCGATCCCGCCGTGCGCGCCGATGGGCGCGGTCTCGACACCTCGCCGGTCTGGCGCAACATGGTGGACAAGACCATGCGCGACCGACTCGCGGACGCGCCACTCGACTTATACCGAAAACGCTATCCGGAGATGAAGACCCTCGACGCATGGTACGGCCCGCCCGACGGCGACCCCATCGTCGGCGACGCATTCAAAGGCGTGCCGCCGGAAGGCAACCGCATCCTGCGCAACGTCTGCGCGGGCGACTGGCTGGAGATTGGCTGGCACGCGCAGCGCGAACTCTTCGATGTGCGGGACAACTACGTGACCAAGGACATGGCTCAGTTCGGCGGCCCCGAAACCGGCTTCCGGATTCCCAAAGATTCCCCCGCGTGGGAAAAGGGATTCAAGCCCATTCCATTCCAGAAGATTGGTCTTCAGGATAATAAAGATCGGCGATGTCTCGCACGAATTCAATAGTTGCATTTCCCAAGAATTTCGCTTGTCTGAGAAAGGAGCGACATTTCATCCGAGCAATCTGCGTTTGGCTATTTCGCAATCTGTCCCGAATTACCAAGATTGGTTAGACTTTTACGGTCGGTTCCGCATGAAACTTAATACCCAAAGCATTGACTACCTTGAGGATCGTGCCAAAACTCGGATTGCGTTCACCGGAAAGCGCCTTGTAAAGGCTTTCGCGTGAAAGACCTGTATCACGCGCGACCTGCGACATCCCTCTGGCGCGCGTAATATTTCCCAAGGCACGGGCAATGAACGCGGCATCGCCCTCGGCCTCTTCCATGCACGCCTCCAGATATGCTGCTATTTCTTCAGGAGAACGAAGATGCTCGGCAACATCGTAGCGGGTTGTTCTTGTCTTGGCCATGATACGCTCCTATAAGTTTTGTGCAAGTCGAACCGCTGTCTTGATATCTCTGGCTTGACTGCGTTTATCGCCGCCCGCCAGAAGAATTATCAATTCTTGGCCACGCTTGACATAGTACACGCGATAACCGGCACCGTAGTTGATTCGCATTTCCGAAATACCCGCGCCTATGGATTTCACATCGCCGGACTTGCCATCTGCCAGGCGGTCTATACGGGCCAGGATTCGCGCGCGTGCCTGAACATCCGATAGCCCATCAAGCCACTTGGCGAAGACATCTGTTTTGCGAACTTCCACTATGCAATCATTGTAGCCTGTTGGATACATCTTGTCAAGTCTGCTTTCAAGGCAACGCGGCAATCGGCATTCGGATATTTTTGCGCCGGATCGGTTGAATGCGCGGAGGACTATCGTTGATCAAGCGCGGCTTTCCACTGAATTACCAAGAAAGCGGCAAAGAGGGCTGACCCACTCACGCAAACCGCAGCAAGTGATAATTCTTTTTGCCGGTGCGGATGACGGCGATGTGCTCGGTGATCAACGCCTGTTCGGTCAGTTTGGTGTCTTCGGCGTCCACGCGATCATTGTTCAGATAGAGGCCGCCGCTTTTGACCAAACGCCGGGCTTCGCCTTTGCTGCTGAAGACGCCCGCGCCAACAAGCACATCCAGCAATGCGCGGCCTTCGGCGAGCACGGCGCGCGGCAGTTCCGTGCCGGGCGCCTCGCTGAAGACCTCACTTAATGTCGCTTCGTCGAGTCCCTGCAATGCGCCGCCGAATACAGCCTGCGACGCTTTCAGGGCGCCCGCGAGTGCCTCCTCGCCGTGCACCAGGCGGGTCACTTCCTCCGCCAGCCGCCGCTGCGCCGCGCGTTTTTCCGGCTCGGACCGGATGCGCGCCTCCAGCGCTTCGATTTCTTCCTGGCTGAGGAAGGTGAAATATCGGAGAAAGCGCGGCACATCCGCGTCGGCCTGGTTGATCCAGAATTGATAGAAGCGGTATGGCGAGGTGCGCGCCGAATCGAGCCAGACGTTTCCGGCTTCCGACTTGCCGAACTTCGACCCGTCGGCCTTTGTCACCAAAGGGAAGGTCATCCCGAAGGTTTCCTTTCCCAGCAGGCGGCGGCTGAGGTCCATGCCCGCGACGATGTTGCCCCACTGGTCGCTGCCGCCCACCTGCAACCGGCAATCAAACTTCCTGCACAGGTGCAGGTAGTCGTAGGCCTGCAGGAGGCTGTAACTGAATTCGGTGTAGGAGATGCCATGCTCGCGGTCTTCGAGGCGCTTGCGCACCGCGTCCTTGCTCAGCATCACGTTCACCGAAAAATGCTTGCCGATGTCGCGCAGGAAATCCAGCAGCGGCAATTCGGCCAGCCAGTCCGCGTTGTTCAGCATGATGGCCGGATTCGGGCCGTCAAAATGCAGGAAATGCGCTAACTGCCGTTGGATGCCCTCGACATAGGCCGCCACCTGCTCCTTCGTCATCAGCGAGCGCTCATCCGCCTTGAAACTGGGGTCGCCGATCAACCCCGTGCCGCCGCCCACCAGCGCAATCACGCGATGCCCCGCGCGCTGGAAATGCGCGAGACCCATGATCGGCAACAGGCTGCCGATATGCAGGCTATCGGCGGTCGGGTCGAAGCCGCAGTAGAGCGTCATCGGCCCCTTTTCCAGTGCGTCGGCCAGTTCTGGATGCGTCACCTGGTGAACAAATCCGCGCCATTGCAAGGTGTCAAATAAACGCATATAAGGATACTCCATTCGGGGGTTGCATAGCCGTGAAACAGCGGCGCGCTGCGTCGCAACTTCGCCGCCGTCAAGGTTAGAAATCGGGAAAAATGCGAACGGCCCGGCGCGTCAGTACGCGCCGCGGGCGACGGGATCGCCCGCGGGACACCCTCGCGCTCTGTTCCACCACGTTCGCATGCCGACTACTCTAACAAAGACCCCATCTGTTCTTCAAGGCATTTTGATGCCTTCGTGTTCGGTTAAGCGCCGAATTTGACGCAACCAGATTTCCGTTCTTGCGGGCAAGACGGGAAGAACGTAGCGTTACCCGCAATCTCTCATTTCCGTAATGGCGGAACACAGAAGCGTTCACACAATCTATGAAAAGGCGCTGGAATTGAGCGAAGCCATGTTTTGGACTTTCTTAACCGAACACAAAAGCATCATCATGCTTTACACGCGAAGCGGAAAAATCAGTGCACGAAACAGGCATTGCCTGAATGATATTGACGCCCTCAGGCACGGGTACCTGTTTATAGATTGCTTTGAGCATAAAACAGGTCCACAGCGTTAAGCAACGGAGTTTTCAATCTTTGGCATTGAATCCGCGCAGCATAAACTGTTAAATTGTCATGCTTTTGTCACTTGAGAATAGACACTAATCCCTGGAGAATTAACATGGCTGATTTGCTGGTCGGTTGTGACGTTGGGACGGGGGGCACGAAGGCAGTTGTCATGGCCGTGGACGGGGCGGTGCTCGGGACGCATTATATCGAGTATCCACTGATAACGAAGAAAGGCCCAGGTGAGCATTATCCCGGAGCCAAGGCAGAACATGATCCGGAGTGGTACTGGAATGCCGTTGCGGATACGATCCAGGTTTCCATTCGGAACGCAAAGGCAAACCCGAAAGATATCAAAGGCGTTTCGATCAGTGCGCTTTCGCCGGCCTGTATCCTGGTAGACCGTGATCTGCGGCCGCTGCAAAACGCCCACATCTGGATGGACCGTCGCGCCACGGCCGAATGTGAATGGGTCCGCCAGCATATCGGCGAGGAACGGGTGTTTAGTCTAAGCGCCAATCCCGTAGACCCCTATTATGCCACCACGAAGTTGATGTGGGAACGCAACAACAGGCCGGACTTATACCGCAAGACCTTCAAGTTCCAGACGGCGGCTGATTATCCCTGCATGAAACTTACCGGAAAGGCAGTGACGGATTTTTCCAATGCATCCCTTATCGGCATCGCATTCGATATCGTCAACCGGCGGTGGGACACCGGCCTGATTGAGGAAATCGGGCTTGATCCGGACAAGTTTCCTGAGGCCTATCCCTGCGATGAAGTGATTGGAGCGGTGACACGGGAGGCTGCGGAACGGACGGGGCTGGCGCCGGATACGCCGGTTGTGGCGGGCACTGTGGATTGCAACGCGGCATGGGTGGCGGGCGGAGCGACAGCATCCGGGGCTACCCAGTTGGTGATGGGGACAGCGGGCGTATTGGGCGTAGTGCATGATGAGCCAAAATTCACCAAGGACATGATCACCATTGTTCACACGGCCGATTCCCGGCGGTTGTATACCACCTTGGCGGCCTTGGTATCCTGCGGGGCCTTGGTGCGTTATTTCCGCGACACCTTCGGCCAACTCGAAATGACCACACAGCAGATATCAGGTGTCAACGCCTATGACATCATCAATGAAGAGGCCAAGCATGTACCGCCTGGAAGCAATGGGCTGATCACACTTCCGTATTTCATGGGCGAGCGTACGCCAATTTGGGACACCCATGCGCGCGGCGTCCTGTTTGGCCTGAGCCTTGACCATGGCCGAGGCCATGTCATCAGGTCTTTGATGGAGGGCGCCGGTTTTGGGCTGCTGCACAACTTCGAATTAATGCGGGCCAGCGGCCTCAAGATGAACCTCCCGATTATTCTCAGCGAAGGCGGCGCCAACAGCGCCATGTGGCGGCAAATTATCGCCGACATTCTCAATGTTGAGTGCGCACTTGCCGTTTCGAGCAAAGGCGCTCCGGTCGGCAATGCGGTGGCCGCCGGCGTCGGTGTCGGCATCTATAAAAACTACGATGTGGTTCAGGACTGGGTACAAATTGGCGCGCATGCCTTGCCCAACAAAGAAAATCACGCGCGATACAAAAAACTGTACGCCGTTTACCGTGACCTGTACCCGGCCATTAAAGACTTATATGTGCGCCTTGCTGAAGCGCTCCAGTGACGATGGTGCGGTGTTCCCTGCGGTGGCGTATAAAGACAACAGCATTGGGTTTCCAGAAGGGAGTTTTGAACACATGACGATATTTTCAGACATGGTCGTTCCTCGCAGCGCCATACATTGGACGGGTATCTTCGTTTTCATGATACTTTCAGGCATCGCGATAGCCGAGGCGGGGCCGGGATTATCCCCCCAACAGGAGGAGGCGCTCCACGCCATGGCGCGCGATGCGGCTTTTACTTGGCCGGAAATGAGCGCGGCGCAGGCCCGCGCCCTTCACGCGAAGGCCGAGGCATATCTTGACGCCTATCATCGGTATCACCTTCCGCACGGCCTCAGCGCGGATGTGTGGTGGCATGACTACGATCGCAAATCGGTCTATCGCCTTGAAGGGCTGGGCGACAGCGCCACATGGACGGGGCACTATCTGGCGGCGCTCGCCATGCGTTACCATCTGGAACCGGGTCCGGAATTGCGTCAGCGCATCCTGGGGGTATTGGACAAGTTCGATTTGCTTATCGCGGTAAGCGGACGTCGGGGTTATATCGCGCGTTATGCCGGGCCTGCGACCGATGCCGGATATCAGGGGTACTACAGCGTGTATGGGCGTGGCGAGGACCCGGAGCGCCCGGGATTGGGCCTTCGGGCATACCGGGGTGTGCCGCCCTATGAAGACCTGGTCTGGCTCGGCTACAGTTCCAGGGACATTTACGACGGCACGCAATATGGGTTGGCCGCCACCTTGGCATATATTGATGATGACGAGATTCGGGGACGCATCACAACGATTGTCTCTGCTGTGGCTGACCGGCTCATTGCTGACGATTGGGACATCTTGGACGGCAAAGGCAATCGCACACGAGGCAACGATTTCTTCAAAACGGCCTGGATGCGCCTCATCCTCAGCGCCTGTCCCGGGCAATACGCGCATCTTGAGGAACCCTATGCTGATCTCTGCAAGAAACTTTCCGAACGCGGCGGACGGGTATATGACATCCGATACGGCGAGTATTTCGCCAATAACCTGAACTTCATCCGCATGTTCACGTTGTGCGTGCTGGAGCAGGCGCCGGACCGGAAGGAAGCGTTTCTCGCGGCGATGCGCCGGATGCATGAGGCGGTTGCGCCGCATCTCAACGCGCATTTTGCGGCAATCTATGTGCTCGCCACCGGCGACAAAGAGAATCCCAAGGCGCGCGCCGCCATCCAGGGGCTGCTGATTGATTTCCCCGACCCACCCAAATTCGGACGCGCTGTCAATCTCAGGGGAGCGCCGGGCATCGAACAGGAGAACGACGACTACACCAAATACGCGCAATTGCCGCGCGAACGCGTGCCTACCGATTTCATGTGGCAGCGGTCGCCCTGCGTCAGCCATGGGTCATGGGACTTGCCGTTTGAATTCCCCGGCATTGACCTCTTTCTGCCGTATTGGATGGGCCGGGTTGCCGGCATAATCCCCGAGCCAAAATGAATCATCCGCCGCCGCCGGCCAGGAACAGGGCTTCGCTGAGCAGCACGGCATCCGACCCGAAAATCGG
>CAZLII010000240.1:0-6909 GCA_964559065.1 uncultured Nitrospirales bacterium
ACACCGCCGTGCCCGGCGACTATCAGATTGATTATGCCGTGCGCGACGCATCGGGGAATTCGGCGCAGACCGCGCGCACGGTCCGTGTTGTGGACACCGATCCGCCGGTGATCACCCTGTTGGGAGACAACCCGGTGGCCTTGTCCTGCAATGCCACCTATGAGGAAACGGGGGCGACGGCGCAAGATGCCTGCGACGGCGACCTGAGCGATTGGGTTAATACGTCCGGCATCCCACAAAACGGCGTGCCCGGCGTATATGCAGTGACCTATTCCGTAGCCGATGCTGCCGGCAACATGGCCGTCGCTGTGCGGATCGTCACCATCCTTGACGATTGCGATATTGTCATTGTGAGGCAGCCGGCCAGCCTTGCACTGTATACCGGCATGCGGGCGGTATTTGATGTGGCCGCGACCGGCGGCAGTGGCCCCCTGGCATTCCAATGGCGCAAGGACGGCGTGGATATTCAGGGCGCGCGCGAAACACACCTTGTAATTCATTCCGTTGTTCTCGAAGACGCCGGCGACTACGACTGCGTGGTGCATGACGATGTTGCCAGCATTGCCTCCGCTGCGGCGTCCCTGGGGGTCTTCGAGCGGCCCGAAAGCGGGCAGCATAGCGCCGATGTTGACGGCGACTGGAGCATCTCTCTGTCGGAATTGGTGCGGGTTATCCAGTTCTTCAATGTAGGGGCGTATTGCTGCGCGGAAGACACGGAAGACGGCTACACGCCCGGGAGCGGCCCCCATGACTGCGCATGGCATGACAGCGACTACAATCCGCAGGATTGGATCATCAGCCTGGAAGAACTGCTCCGCCTGATTCAGTTCTTCAATATGCCGGGGCGATTGTATCATCGTTCCGAAGACACCGAAGACGGGTTCGCGCCTGGCGCTGGATGACTCCCGTGTTTTGACCGTTCCCGGAATCCTCTGTTACACTGAAACCGCCGTATCCTTCCCTGAAATGACGATTACAAATGCTATGTGGGGAATGCCCGATGCCCAATGCCAAGAACACCATCGAACCCGCGATATTGAAGGGGTTTCAGGACTTTTTTCCGGAGGACCTGATAGCGCGCCGGCAGATCATTCGGACCATCGAGAGCGTCTTTGAACTATACGGCTTCGCGCCGCTGGAGACGCCCGCGATGGAATATCTCGAAGCGCTGCTGGGGTCCGGCGGCGATGCCGCGAACAAAGAACTGTTCCGCTTGGAAAGCCCCGAAGGCGAAGCGGTGGCCCTGCGCTTCGACCTGACCGTCCCCTTCGCGCGCATGATCGCGCAGTATCCCGACCGCCTGAAGCCGCCGGTCCGGCGCTACGCCATCGGGCCGGTCTGGCGCGCCGACAAGCCGGGACCGGGCCGATTCCGCCAGTTCGTGCAGTGCGACGCCGACATCGCGGGCGCGGCGAACATCGCGGCGGATGCCGAGATCATCGCACTCATGGCGGCGATCATGGACGCGCTCGGCGCGCGGGACTACGCCATCCTCATCAACAACCGCAAACTGATTGACGCCCTGCTCGACCACTGCGGCATCGTCGAGGAGGCGCGGCAGAAGCACGTGCTCCGCGTCATTGACAAGCGCGAGAAGGTCGGCGTGGAAAACGTGCGCCTGGAACTCGGCGGGGGACGCGTGGACGAATCCGGCGATCCCATCCCCGGCGCGCGCCTCGACGAAAAGACCATTGACGCGATCCTCGCGCTGGTCGCCATCGCCGGCGACTCGCGCGCAGACACCGTCGCGCGACTGGCCGATGCGCTCCCGGACACGCCCGCCGCCCGCGAAGCCCTCCAGGAAATGCGCGAACTCGCCGACATCCTCGCCGCCATCGGCATCCCCGAAGCGCATGCGCGCTTCGAACCGAGCCTCGCGCGCGGCCTCGATTACTACACCGGCGCGGTCTTCGAGGCCGTTTTCAACAACGCGCGGGAATTCGGCTCCGTCATGGGCGGCGGCCGCTACGACGGCCTCACCGGGCGCTTCGCCGACCGCGCCATCCCCTGCACAGGAACCTCCGTCGGCCTCGACCGCTTCTGCGCCGCCCTGAAACGCCTCGGACTGCTCCAAAGCGCCGCCACCCCCGTCCAGGTCCTCGTCGTCACCATCGGCAACGTGCCCAAAGCCGAGACCATGCGCCTTGCCGCCGAACTGCGCGCCGCAGGCATCCGCACCGAAACCTACTTCGCCGCACGTAAAAAAATGCAGATGAGCAGCCAACTCTCCCACGCCGACCACTACGGCATTCCCGTCGCCGTCATCATCGGCGAAGACGAACTCGCCCGCGGCCTCGTCTCCGTCAAAGACCTCCGCGCCGGAAAAGCCCAGCGCGCCGACATCACCGACCGCGACGCCTACCGCCAGGCCGGAAAAACCGCCCAAGTCACCATCCCCCGCACCGAAATGATCGCCGAAATCCAAAGGGTTTTGATAATATGAAGTCAATTTCCCTATTATTTTTTAACTGTGGGACATAGACCAAACGCGGTAAGTTCAAGGAACATCCATTCGTGTTCGGTTAAGCAGGTTCACAAGATGTCTATGCGCAACGTTTACAGCAAATTCGGTGGCTGAGCGAATTGTTCTGGATTCCCGCTTGCGCGGGAATGACGAATTGCGCAAAACGCCTCGTTTTAGCGCGTCATTCCCGCGCAAGCGGGAATCCAGAAATGAAAAATCATGCGTTAACAGAACACGAATGAAGGAATATCTGAATATGTGTCAAGATGAAAAAAAGAAAGTACAAGATTTCCTTGGACGCTTGGGGTTCAACATATCTGACCTGTCACCTAATACATGTGTTTTTTCTGATGAAAAGCATGGAGTCTGGCTATATCATGCCGATTGCCTTGAATTTATGGATCTTCTTATTGAAAGGCATCCCCAAATAAGATTCGATATGATATTTGCAGATCCGCCTTACTTCCTATCAAATGGCGGCATTACATGCCATGCAGGAAAAATGGTCAAAGTGGACAAAGGGCAATGGGACAAATCGAAGGGGCCTGAATTAAATCATGAATTCAACAGGGCCTGGCTCTCCCGATGCCAGAAACTGCTTACACCGAATGGAACGATTTGGGTTTCAGGGACACATCACGTTATTTTTTCTGTTGGGTTTGCAATGCAGCAATTGGGCATGAAAATACTGAACGAGATTTGCTGGGAAAAGCCAAATCCGCCACCTAATCTTTCATGCAGGTATTTCACTCATTCTACCGAGACGCTCATTTGGGCTGCAAGAGATGAAAAAGCGAAACATCTGTTCAATTATGAATTGATGCGCAACCTTAATAGCGGCAAACAGATGAAGACTGTTTGGACTTTTCCGGCTCCAAATGGAAAACAAAAACAATTTGGAAAACATCCTACCCAGAAACCTGTCGCCCTCCTTGAACGCATGATCCTTTCATGTACAAAA
Organism: uncultured Nitrospirales bacterium; assembly: GCA_964559065.1. GTDB lineage: Bacteria > Hydrogenedentota > Hydrogenedentia > Hydrogenedentales > CAILVY01 > CALEDJ01. The sequence goes on from CAZLII010000240.1 coordinate 3,426, forward strand.
GAGGGTGACTTAATAATGGATCCATTCTCTGGAAGCTCAACAACCGGCGTTGCTGCCATAAATTTGGGTAGAAGGTTTTTAGGAATCGAGATTGAGTCACAATTCTTAAAGATTTCAATGGCACGCCTGAAGCAGGCTATCATTGATCTTGAGTCTTCCCTTGATTTCTCGCTGAAAGTATAGCGTGATGAATCGCGATGAGGCAGTGAATCGGTTGAAACAACTCGAAGGGGAGAATTTGGTGTCTTTGGCAGGAAAATACTGTGTCACAATCTGGAAAGGAGACAAGAAGAACAAAGGATGGGCGGGACATGTATTGGAGCGCTATTTGGGTTTGCCGATTAATTCTGCTCAGTTGCCAGATTTTGGAGAGTGGGAGTTAAAAATTGTTCCCCTAAAGCGCATGCTAAATGGAACATTGGCTGTAAAGGAAACAATGGCTATCACAATGATAGATGCTGCTAATGTCGCGCAAAGTCCTTTTGAACAAAGCCACCTCTTGGCAAAATTGCGTAAGGCTGTTGTTTGCGCTCGTGTTTTTGAGTCACAGGCAGAAACGCGATCTTTACTTGTCAGGGTGGCCACATTTGACCTCAGCGGAAGTGTTTATGAGCAAGTGAAAGCAGATTATGAGGAGACACGAGCGTGTATTATTAACCGGGGATTCGAAAGTTTAACTGGTAAAATGGGAGTGCTTGTTCAGCCCAGGACCAAAGGACCGGGACATGGGAGTACAAGCCGGGCCTTTTATGCCCGTACGCATTTTGTGGCGCAAATCCTTGGAATTTGATATGTGTTGCGCATATCCATGTGCCGGGTAGATTCGCGAATGAAAGCCAAGACAACGATACACGAAGAGCCGATCGCGGATTTTTGTCGGCGGTGGCAGGTTGTGGAACTGGCGTTGTTTGGGTCTGTGATGCGGGATGATTTTTCTCCGGACAGGGACGTGGATGTTCTGGTCCGGTGTGATCCGGCGGCGCGGATCTGACGCTGGACGTGCCTCGCAGCATTATGCGCGAGGTTGACAAGCAAATCCTGCCCTGCACATTCGATTTGTCCATCTTCCGCGACATCATCGCCCTTGAATTGAGGGAACATATTCAGCGTGTCGGAAGGGTTTTTTGCGAAAAATTGGCGGAAACCGCCAACGCCTGATCAATTCGTCCACTCATACATGGAACATGAGACGTCATCGGATATGGCAGGCGGCGAGGCCGCGCTTTTCCAGGTACTGCTGGTGGTATTCCTCGGCGCGGTAGAACGGCCCCGCCGCCGCGATTGCCGTGACTATGGGGCGGGGGTATGCACCGGATTCCTGCAGTTGCGCCAAGGCGTCGCGCGCCGCCTCTTCCTGGACCGGCGTCTGGTAGAAAATCACGGAGCGATACTGCGTGCCGATGTCGGGTCCCTGCCGGTTCTTCTGGGTTGGGTCGTGGCAGGCCCAAAAGGCGTTCAAGAGGGTTTCGTAGGACACCCGCTCCGGGTCAAAGGTCACGCGGACGACTTCGGCGTGTCCGGTGCGGCCGGTGCAGACATCTTCATAGGTGGGGTTTTGCAGCCTGCCGCCGGAATACCCCACTTCCGTGGCCGCTACGCCCGGCACCCGTCGAAACGCCGCCTCGACTCCCCAGAAGCATCCCGCGCCGAATATCGCCGTTTCCATGGGTTTTTCCTTCTCCGGTGTTGTTGTTGTCCGGGCTTCATTTTCTTCCTGCCGTTTTTCTGTCGCGGCTACCTGAGGATTGCATCCCGACTGCGCAATCAACGCAATCACGACGGGCAACAGCATACAATATCTGCCTGGTGTCATTGGTTCATCATCTCCCGACGCTTCAAAATATACGGTCCAGTCAACCGCATCCAGAGAAACATTATTTGCGGCGCCGTTATTCGCGCCCCGGCGTTGAACTTGCGCCTGTCGCGGTTTCTTGTTACCTTGAAGCGTTGGACATATAACCGGCGGCATGCCGCCGCACAGAAAGGGAGGCGGACATGAATATCACGCGGCGTGGATTCTTGAAGCGGACGGCTTGCGGCGCGGTGGCACTGAGCGCCGCATCGCGATGGGGACTGGCGGCGGGCGAAGCGCCGAAATTGAAGGTCGGCGCATGCGACTGGTCGCTGATGGTGGTGGAACCCGGCGCGCTGGAGGTGGCCAAGGCCATCGGGCTGGACGGCGTGGAAATCTCCGCCGGAGACCCGGCGGACACCCTGCGCATCGCGGACCCCGCCTATCGGCAACAGTACAAGGAACTCGCGGAGAACACCGGGGTGGAGGTCGCCTCGGTGGCGATGGGCCTGCTGAACAATGCACCGCTGGCCACCGACCCACGCGGCCCCGCCTGGCTCGAACAGACCATTGACGCCACAAAGGACCTCGGCGCGAAGGTCATCCTGCTCGCCTTCTTCGGCAAGGGCGACCTGCGCGATCGCCGGGGACTCAAGGCCGCCGAATGCGACGCCGTTGTGGAGCGGCTCAAGGCCGCCGCGCCCCGCGCCGAGGCGGCGGGTGTCATCCTCGGCCTCGAAAACACCCTCTCCGCGAAGGACAATCTCGCCATCCTCGACCGCGTCCAGAGCGACGCGGTGCAGGTCTATTACGACATCGGCAACTCCACCTATAACGGGTACGACGTGCCCGCCGAAATCCGCGAACTCGGCGACCGCATCTGCCAGTTCCACTTCAAGGACGGCGGGGCCTTCCTGGGCAAAGGCAGGGTCGAGATGGAACCCGTCGCCGAGGCGATGCGCGCCATCAACTACGAGGGCTGGATCGTCCTCGAAACCGCCATGCCCACCCGCAAGCGCGACGAGGATTTCCGCACCAACGCGGACTACGTCCGCACCCTGTTCGGAATGACGTGACCAAGTACATCTTGATCAGCCAATAAAGGAGGACATGACATGGAACGCGACGGGGTGGAGCGGCGGGATTTTCTGAAGATGGCTGCTGCGGGGTTGACGATACTGCCGGCGGCGGCGGTGCGCGGCGCGACGGCGAACGAGAAGATCCGTTTGGGCATCATCGGCTGCGGCGGGCGGGGCATATGGATCGGTAAATTGTTCGAGCAGCACGCCAACGTTAAGGTCACGGCGGTGCACGACTATTTCCGCGATCGGGCAGCGCTTGCGGGAAAGGCGTTTGAAGTGCCGGAGGCGCAGCAGCATGTCGGTCTGGACAGTTATCGTGAATTGATTGCCGGGCCGGTGGACGCGGTGGCGGTGGAAAGTCCGCCGTATTTTCATCCCGAACAGACCGTTGCGGCGCTGGAAGCGGGCAAGCATGTCTATCTGGCCAAGCCCGTCGCGGTGGACGTGCCGGGCTGCCTGCAAATCGTGGACGCGGCGGCGAAGACGCAGGGCCGATGCTGCGTGCTCGTGGATTTCCAGACCCGCAACAATGAATTCTTCCGGGGCGCGGCCCAGCGCGTGCACGAGGGCATGATTGGCGCGCCGGTCGCCGGCCAGTTCTTCTACCACA
>CAZLII010000241.1:0-6899 GCA_964559065.1 uncultured Nitrospirales bacterium
GTGCCATTCGGAGGCCCCTGTTCCGAAGACCCGGTATTGACCGGCTCAGCGTCGGAGGAATCCGACGGCCTATTCTGTTCGTCCTGCGTCATATTCCCAATCGCTGTCGCTCCGGCACAACATTGCGGCGGCGTAGTCACCAACAGGGAAAAGCATACGCGCCGGATTTTGCCCCGCAAAAGCCGGTGGCGCTCCCCTTCGACTGACTTGATCCGCTACAGTGTAGCACGCGCCGCGAAGCGCGGCAATCCCGACCATTGAGGCGGGTTGTAGAAATTGCCAACCGGCACGGCTATCATGAGTCTGAAGTTGGAGGATATGCGAGATGACGACACATCATGATGACGAAATGCTTTGTGGCCGGTATCTGTGCGTGTTTCGGCTCGGCGCTTTTCTTGCTCTGATGGGAGCGGTGATTTGTCTGGCGTCCTGTTCAACGACCGGACCGGAAGCAGGCAATACACGCCAAACAGGGGATGAGGAAGCCGTCCAGTCGCCAGGCGTAGCCGTGCCAAAAGAGGATTTGGAACCTTTGCCGGGCTTTGTGCTCCGCCACAATCTCGGCCCTGACGGCAAGCCGCGCCCCGGCCCCATGCACGAGAGCGCCGACTGGCGCATATCAGATTTCTACGGGAAGGGGAAAGTCCGGGTGGAAGATGGCGTTTTGTATCTCGAAGAAGGCAACGACATGACGGGGGTCACCTGGCGGGGGCCGCTGGTCCGGAAGGACTACGAGATCACACTGGAGGCGATGCGCGTGGACGGCAGCGATTTCTTCTGTGGGCTGACCTTTCCGGTAGGGCCGGACCCGTGTTCCCTGATCTTGGGCGGATGGGGCGGTTCGCTGGTCGGCCTTTCCAGCATTGACTATGAAGACGCCGCCAACAACATCACCGCCCGGATCATCCATTTCGACAATGGCCGATGGTACCGGGTGCGTTTGCGCGTGTATGGGGAAAAGATCGAGGCGTGGCTGGACGATCAGCAGATCGTTGAGGTGGTCACCACAGACCGCAAGATCGGGATTCGCTGGGAGGTGGAGCCGTCAGTGCCCCTGGGCATCGCCACATGGCGCACCACCGGCGCCATTCGCAACATGCGGCTGACGGCCCTGACAGAAACGCCTTTTGATTACATGGCGCCAAAGTAGGAAATCAGGCGCATCCTCTCAGCGCCCCTGCAGGTCGTCAATGCGCTGGCGCAACTGCCGCGCGCGTTCTTCATCGCCGACCAGCCGGCACGCTTGGGCGAGTTGATCAATGAGATAGGGGTCGTTGGGAAAACTTTTGAGGGCTGTCTCCAGATAGGGGATGGCTTCGTCGTGCCGCCCGGCGCGCCGCAGCGCCTCGCCTATGGCGCGATGGATATGCGCCGAGGCGTAGCCTTCTTCGAGGCAGGCCTTGCCGAATTCGGCGGCGCCGTCATAGCGATTAAGATGGATGAGGCACCAGATGATTTTGCCGCGCACATCGGCGTCGCGGCTGCCGTTTTTCAGGGCGGTCCGATAGGCGTCCAGCGCCTTATCCCAGTGGCGCGCATTGTAGTACAGCAGCCCCATGCGTTCCCAGGGGACCGGAGAATTGGGATCCCGTCGGGCCGCTTCGCGGAGCATGCCCACGGCGCCCATCCAGTCGTTCTCCGCCCGGAGCCGGTCCGCTTCCCGGAGATAGGTCCAGGGATTGGCTTCCCGCAATGCGGCGGCATGACGGAACAGCAGGAGATTGAACAAACCGACGAGCGCCGCGCCGGCCAGAATACCGCATGCCCACCGCGTCAATATCTTTTTCGGATTGGAACAGGACGCGTCTGTCATGTTACTGCGCCCCTTTCGCACCGAGTACGACCCGGATAGTCGCCACGAGAATCTTCAAGTCGGTAAGCAGCGAGAGGCTGCTGATATACATCAGGTCGTAGCGCAGACGGTCTGCCGGGTCGGAGTCATACGAACCGAGTACATGCGAGAGGCTGGTGACGCCGGGCCGGACCGCCAGCCGACGCTCGAAGAGCGGCCACTGTGCGCAGAATTCACGGTGGAAATGGGGCCGTTCCGGGCGCGGGCCGATCAGGCTCATGTCGCCTTTGAGCACGTTCAACAATTGCGGAATCTCGTCAATACGGTGCTTCCGCAGGAAACGCCCCACCGGCGTGATGCGGTCGTCGTTGGCGCTGGCCCATACGGGGCCGGTTTTCGCCTCTGCTTCGGGGATCATGGTCCGAAACTTATACAGGCGGAACGGGCGCCCATGCAGCCCCATGCGTTCCTGGGCGTAGAAAATGGGGCCGGGCGACATGCACTTGATGGCGATCGCGGCCGCCACGCCGATGGGCAGGGCCAGCAACAGCCCTGCGGCGGCGCAGGCGATGTCCACGCCGCGCTTCAGATAGACATAGGGCGCAAAAAATTGGCGGTTGGCCACTTCAATCAACGGAATGCCTGCAATGGCCATCAGTTTACTGCGGCGAAAGAACAACAAATCGTCCAGACTGGGGTAGAGGTAAGTGCGGCCGAAACGGTTTTCGCAGAATTCCAGCGACTTCAATGACTCTTCGCGCGTTGCCTCAACGCCAGCGATAATCGCCTCCATGCCGAAGAACGGATCCGGGCGGCCTTCCATCTCCGCCTGTTCCAGTTGCGCCTGCAATTCCGCAAGAGTGACGCATCGGGCGTCGGCAAGCACATCCGACTTCTCGTTGATGGCCTCCGCAATGCGCCGGGACTGCGCCTCCGGGCCGATGACATGGTAACTGCGATGCAGAGAAGCGAAGCGGGAAGCGATGCTGCCCAGTTGATAGCGCCAGAGAACGAAGGCCAGTCCGGCAAGCACGGGGCCAATCGTCAGTTCCCGACCGCTAATGGCCAGCACGCCTTCCGGCATGAGGCGGGTCGCCCCAAGAATAACGGCCGCCATGCACCCCAGACCGATGCATGCGAAATACATGGAATCAAAACGGTCGGTGATGCGCCCGGGATGATAGCCGTTGGCGAGGAAGATGGCGGCGAGATACAGTCCCACACACACCGCCTGATCCCGGTGCAGCAACCACAGGCTGTCCAGATAGACCAGCGTATGGGTGCGCGTCAGGGCCGCGACATTCATCGCGGCCCACAGGATAAGCGCATCCGTCAGCAGGCTGAACGCCAGCACCGTGCGTTGCTCAATTTTCTCGGTCAATCGCCGTTCCCTTCACCACACCACATATGTGTCGTCAATCGCTTCAAGTTGCTCCGATACCCCGGTCCTTCTCCTCGAATCTGAAGCACCCCCGACACTATGCGCGCAATCATAGCAAGCAGGTGCGTGTTGCGCAACCGGGAAACACGAACAGACACGGACAGACACAGACGAAGCAGGGGGGCAGACCAGATGACGCGGTGGCGCTGTAGGATTTGACTTGGGCAAGCCGCTCTGGGATGATCGCCGGAACATCCGGACACAGAAAACCCTTTTTCGGAAAAGATGAATGGCTCTTTCACAGGAATACGTCGAAACGGATTCTACGCCCCGGCCGCCGCTGCTCTCCGCGTGGCAGAAGATCGTTTTATGGCTGGTCTGCTCGTTGGCATTGATTCCGGGATTCCATTTCATCCGCCTGGCATCCTTGGAGGTTTCCCAATATCAGGTATCCACCTTTGAGTCCTATGCCCGCGAGGCCATCGCCGACGGGCGCCACCAGCGGGCGATTGAATTCTGCACGGGCGCGTTGAAGTCCGGCGTAAACCGCAGCGACCACCACGGCAAGGTCTTTGCACTGCGCGCCCAAGCCTATGCCGGCATGAATCGCCTGCCGCAGGCTCTGGCCGAACTGGAAGCCGCCGCCGCGTTCTGGACCCGCCGCTATTTCTACGCCACTGAGGAAGACCGCGAGGAATCGGCGCAGTTCGGCAAAACGCTTGCGCGGCGTTTCCTGGATGCCGACGATGCGGGATCGGCCCTGCGCGCATTCTCCGCCGCCGGCATGATCAGCGGGCATCCTGTCGAGTTTCTGTATGCGATGCGGGAGACGTTGTCCCCGGCGGATCAGGCGCGGGTGTGGGGCGCGGAGGGACCGCCACGGATTTTCGTCAACGATTTCCGCAATCCCGACGCAGCCCGCTTGGAACAGGTGGTTGAAGAACAAGGCCGAACGCTGGTTTCCGCAGGTCAGGACCCCATCGAGCGGCGTCAGGGCGCCGCCGCTGTCATGCTCGAATTGGGCGCCGCCCAGAACGAAGGGCGCAGTTGGTACAGCATGGACACCTACCTGCCGTTGTCGCAAAAACCCTTTGCGTTGCGCCTGCACATCAAGCAAGAGCCGCCCATCGGCGCGGCGGTGGTGCTGGGGTATTGGTTCGAGTCGGCGCGACAATCCGCCACCACGCTGAATCAGGACGCCGTGGAGGAAAAAGAGGGTTGGAAGCAGTACGTAATCGAACGCGATTTTTATAACGAGCGGCTGGCTGAAGCGAACGAAAAGGGATACAGCGTCGCGGACGGATTTATCAACAAAATCGGCATCAGCCTGCCACCCGGCCCCGCCATGCGCATCTGGGTCAGCGGCGTTGAATTGTATGTGCCTGACGTGAAGCAACCATGACTTGCGTCGCAGCGCCAACCAACTGTATCTGAAATCCACAACCATGGCCGATACCCCAGAAAACACCAGATGTGTGAATCCTGAAAGCACGTCCGCGCGGCGCGCCTCGTGGGGATGCTTTCTGCGGCTGTTTGTGCCGTTCCTTATTGGCGCGGCGCTGGTTGCGGCGCTGGAGGGCGGCTTGCGCCTGGGCGGCTACGGCTGGTCGGGGCGGTTTTTTCAGGAGCGGGAGATCGACGGCCAGCGCATGCTCGTTTATAATCCCGATTTTGCGCGCCGGTTCTTCCCCGAACAATGGCCCATTCATCCCTATCCCTTTGCGTTTCCGCCGGAAAAGCCTGAGAATACACGGCGCATTTTCATTTTCGGCGAATCGGCAGCCTTTGGATTTCCGGATGCGGCCTTCAGTTTCGGCCGCATCCTTCAGGTCATGCTGGAAGCCCATTACCCCGGCACACGCTTCGAGGTGGTCAACACCGCGATGCCCGCCATCAACGCGCATGTGATGCTGCCTACCGCGCGCGAATGCGCGCGGTATCAACCTGACCTCTTCGTGCTCTACGCCGGCAACAATGAAATCATAGGGCCTTTTGGTCCCGGCGGCGATTTGGGCAACCCCGACCATCCGCTCTTCCTGATACGCCTGCAAATCGCGCTGCGCGCGACACGCACCGCGCAGTTGCTTCAAACACTGGCCGGCGTCATTGGACACCATAAAGAAGCCCCAGCCTGGGGCGACATGCGCATGTGGATGGACCACCGGATTCAATGGGATGACCCCCGCAGAGAGAATACGCGCAGAAAATATGAGCGAAATCTGCGCACCTTGTGCCGTATCGCCCGGCGCGCCGGTGCGGGGGTGGTGCTGTGCACCATGGCGGAGAACCTGAAGGATTTCTCGCCGTTGGCTTCAATGCACCATCCAAAGATGGACGACGCGGCGCGCGCAGAATGGCAAGCGTTCGTGGAGGAAGGCGACGCCCTGGCGTCGCGCGGGGAATGGGCCAATGCGCTTGGCCGTTACACCCGCGCCGCCAGACTCGACGACACCCACGCCGCCCTGCAATTCCGGATCGGACAGTGTCACTGGGCCTTGAAAGGCTACGACGCAGCACGTCTGGCCTTTGAACGCGCCCGCGATCTGGACACCCTGCGCTTCCGCGCCGATTCGGCCATCAACGAGAGCATCCGTCACGTGGCCGCCGAGGGCATGGCCAAGGGAACGGCCTTGGCGGACGTGGAAAAGGTGTTCGCGGCGAGGAGCACGGAGGGGCTTCCCGGAGAAAACCTCTTCCATGACCATTGTCACCCGAATTTCACCGGAAACCACGCGCTGGCGCGCGCGGTCTTTGAACAAGCACATGCGCTGCTGGGCGGCGCGCCGCTGACTGCCGGTTCGCCAGCCGCGCCGCCGGTGCATGAACAGGAATGCGCGGAGCGCCTCGGCATGACGCCGCTGCAACAAAGGAATCATCTGCAATACGTGATGCTGGTCTCCGACAAGCCGCCCTTCACCGAACGATTCGACCATGCGGCCTGGAAGGCGCGACTTCAGGCGCGCATTGACGCCCTTGCGCCGCAGATTGAACCCGACCGGCTCAGGCAATATGCGGTCTGGTTCCGGGAGATGCTGGCGCGCGGGCGCTCCGATCCCATGATTCACAGAAATTACGCGCAATTGCTGCGCGCACTCGGAAATCCCCAAGAGGCAGCAGAACAGTGGCGTCTTGCCGCCGGCATGATTCCCCATTCAGGGGAAATCTGGCTGGAACTGGGACGCACACTGTTGGATGCGGGCGACGCGCACGCCGCCGCCGAAGCGCTGGCGCACGCCGCCGAACTGATGCCCCTCCATGCGGAAACCCAACGCGATTATGCCAAGGCACTGCAACAGGCCGGCCGCCACAACGAATCCCTGGCGGCCTATCGGCGATTTGTCGCGCTGCACCCGCGCAAGGGCGAGGCATACTGGATGATGGGCGCCGCACAGGAGGCCATGGGAGACCTGCCCGGCGCGATGCAGACCTACCGCGAGGGCATTGCCGCCGACCCGGCGCATGCCGGACTGCATTACTATCTCGGCAAGGCGCTCCGGCAGCAGGGCGAGACACAGGCGGCCATCGCGGAATGGCGGCGCGGCGTTGAAAAACAGCCCGACAATTACGGTATGCACGCGATTCTCGCCGAAACCCTCGAACGCATCGGCGACCGGCCCGGACTGCGGGAGACCTATACCGCCATGACCGCGCTGCGCCCGGATGACGCCGCGCTCCATTTCAGGCTCGGCGTCGTCCAGGAAACGCTGGACGAACGCGACGACGCCA
>CAZLII010000242.1:0-6868 GCA_964559065.1 uncultured Nitrospirales bacterium
GCATCGCGCTTTGAGGTGCCGACCTTGGAGGAGGTGATCGAACTGGTGCAGGGCATGAACCAGAGCACCGGGTGCGAAGTGGGCATCTATCCTGAACTCAAGGACCGCTCGTGGCACCGGGCGCAGGGACTGCCGACGGAGGAGGCAATGCTGGCGGTGCTCAGGCAGTACGGCTACGTCGGGCCGCAGGCGCGCGTTTTCATCCAGTGCTTCGAACCGGCCACCCTGCGCCGCATCCGCGAAGAACTGAAGTCGGACCTGCCGCTGATTCAACTCATCGCCGACAGCCAGAAAAATTCCCTGGCCACTGAGGCCGGCCTCGACGCCGTCGCGCAATACGCCAACGGCATTGGTCCCGACAAACGAATCGTCGAGGCGAATCCCGCCGTCGTGCAATGGGCGCATGCACGCGGCCTGAAGGTGCACCCCTACACGTTGCGAAAGGATACGGTGCCCAGGAAATATGATTCCTTCGACGCCGAACTCCGGCAATACTATCTGGAGTACGATGTGGACGGCGTCTTTGTGGACCACCCCGACGCCGCCGCGCAATTTCTTGACGCCTGGCGCGCCGCCCGATAGCCTCCGGGAACGCCCGCCCTACCTTCCGCATTCCGCACTCCGCATGGGGGCGAATGGCGATCACTCCGTCATATATCTTCGTTTCATAGCAATGCGTAACTGCCTGTGCCGCAAAGGCTTTTATCATTATTATCTCTTGACCTCCCGCGACTTTTGCAGTATATTAGATTCGCTTTGGCTGCATGGAAAGAAAAGTTCCTTAACGCCGTCGGGAAGGAGATTTTTCTTTTTCTGCGCTCTTTTGTGGCACTGTGGACAGATTTCGGCGGCAGGTAACAACACAGAAAGGAATGATGTATGAAGAAGCGAGGGTTTACGTTGATTGAGTTGCTGGTAGTGATTGCCATCATCGGAATTCTGGCGGCCATCCTGCTGCCGGCGCTGGCGCGTGCGCGCGAAGCGGCGAGGCGCTCCAGTTGCCAGAACAACCTCAAGCAGTGGGGATTGGTTTTCAAGATGTACGCCAACGAGTCCAAGGGCGAACGCTTCCCGCCGATGCAGATAGTGAAGGAAGAGCCTTACGGTTCCGGACTTTTTAGCGATGCCTTGGCCGCCGGACCGAAGGTCAGCGCGATTTATCCGGAATATTTGACCGATCCTTACTATTGTCATTTGCCCCTCGGATGCGACGGAGACCGTGGCCTATCTGCAGGACCGGAACACGGGCGAGTTTATTCTACACATTGATCCGGAAAAGATTGACGCCAGTTACGCCTACCTGGGCTGGGTGCTGGACCGGATGGGCTTCTACCTGCCTGCGCCGCCGTTCTCCACGTTTGGGGTCGTGCAGGGGGTGATCTCCGGGTTGGGCGGCGGCTCGGTGGACTCCAATGCGCCGGTGGATTGGCAGTTGGGCTCTGCTGCCGAAACGTTGTTCCAGAAAGTCGGTACGCTGTTTATGGCCCTTATCCCCGGCGGCGCCAGCGCGGCGCAGGCCGCCTTGGTGGAAAGCCGGGTGGATGAAGACCTGTCTCTGCTGTCCCAGTACAGCCAGTATGGCAACGGCGGCGGGAACGTCATCTACCGGCTTCGCGAAGGCATCGAACGCTTCCTGATCACCGATATCAACAATCCGGCGGCCTCCGCGCAGGCGCAAAGCACCGTCTTCGTCATGATGGACCAGGTGGCCAACACAGGCGCCATCGAGTACTTCAACCACATCCCCGGCGGCTGCAACGTGCTGTTCATGGACGGCCACGTCGAGTTCATCCGCTACGTCAACACCGATGCCGGCGCCACGTCCCCGGTGCTGCCCAGCGTGGCCACCATCATCGGCGCCATCGCGGGCGTCGCTTCCTGATATCGCGAAGCGCCGACACTGCAAGTGAAGCGCCTGCGCGCTGAGGCGAGCAGCGTCTTGCGCGAAGGATTGTCCACATCTTTTGGGGCGTGAGATCAACGGTCTCACGCCCCCGATCTTTTTGGCCTTGCCCCGTCATTGACGCAACGGGAATACAGCATTTTAACTTCGCATGCATACGACCGGATGTGACCATCGCGGTAGGCGGTTTTTGCAGTATTATTTTTTCGATGTTCTTTTAGTTCAATGTTATCCTTATCGCGATAGAATTTTCGTTAGATAGCCCTCTAAATGCATATAACTATTCAAACTATTATCATTATATGTTTGCAAGCGCCGTTTCTGGCGTGCACACTATTCTTAGTTTATGGGTTGACATGCCGGTTTTTTTTCACTATATTGGATTTTGATAACGGATACGGAAGAGAAACACCTGCCCTTTCCCGCCCAAAGGCGCGAGCGTTTCTCTTACGATCATGAAGAAAAAACATGGTACTGGAAAAGGGGCGGAAAAAGAAAGGAATGATGCATGAGAAAGCGAGGGTTCACGTTGATTGAATTGCTGGTGGTGATTGCCATCATCGGCATTCTGGCGGCCATCCTTCTGCCGGCGCTGGCGCGCGCCCGCGAGGCGGCGCGCCGTTCGAGTTGCCAGAACAACCTGAAGCAGTGGGGTCTGGTCTTCAAAATGTACGCGAACGAATCCAAGGGCGAACGGTATCCGCCCATGCTGGCCTCATTTGTACCGACGGGCACCATTAACTGCGACGACCCGCAGAGCGATACGCCGCGGACCTTCATCATCGGCGCAGGCCCAAAATTGCCCGCAATCTATCCCGAGTATCTGACCGATCCTGCGATTATCTTCTGTCCCTCCAGTGCATCGTATAAGGCATCGGACGTCTATGCGCGCAGCGATTTCCTCGATCAGTTCGGCGTTCCGGTGCGTCAGGGTGAAGTCATCATCCATCTGCCGTGCACCTCGCAGGTGCGGGGCCAGCAGATGATAGACCTGACCTACCAGTATCTGGGCTTCCTGTTCGACCTTTGCGATCCCAATCACGACACCATCGAGCTGGGTGGTTTTCTAGGCCCGCGCCAGATGCTTGAAACGGCAGCCGACCGCGACCTGATAACCCTGTTGCTTACGCGCAACTGGAGCCCCGCCCAGGAACAGCGCATGGATAACGACGCGACTGTTTCTCCCGGACTGGGCAACGGCGGCATCGGTATCAGTCAGCCCGGTGGCCCGACCACCGTATATCGCCTGCGTGAAGGCATTGAGCGCTTCCTGATCACCGATATCAACAACCCCGCGGCCTCCGCCAAAGCGCAAAGCGAGGTGTGGATCATGGCGGACGGTGTGAGCACTGAAGTGGATTTCTACAATCACGTTCCCGGCGGGTCGAATATCCTGTTCATGGACGGCCATGTCGAGTTTCGGCGCTATCAGATGAACGGTCCGGCCCCCGTGAACGGCCCGGTCGCATCCTTTATGGGCGCCATCCTGACCGGTTTCTAGGAATCAAGAAGTAGTTTCCGGCTGTGGCATGGTCCCCTGACCGTGCCACAGCCGCGACCACAACACAAAAACAAAGGCCGCGACGGAAAGTTACTCCAGCGCTTCGCGATGCTTGCGGTACAGGCCCCGGAACTGGTGGTAGGTGAGGCCGAGCAGTTTCGCGGCCACGCGCTGGTTGTGCCGGGCGTGCTCCAGCGCGCGCCGGAGCAGCGCGGTCTCCACGCGCCGCACCGCGTCGGGGAAGGACCCGCCGGGCGTCCATTCCGCCGCCTCGCCAGGCGCCTCATCGGAATGTGGCGTCGCCTGTGTCTCCAGCGCCGAAGGCGTGGGCCATGGCGGGCGGAAGGGGTCGAATTCCAGGTCGTGAATGACATTGCCCTCCGCCTGGTACACAGCGCGCTCGACCACGTTTTTCAATTCGCGCACATTGCCGCGCCAGGAATGCGCTTCGAGCCGCGCAGCCGCCTCCCGCGAAAATTCCGGCGCTTCGCTCCGGCCCATCTCCGCAGCCATGTGCGCGGCAAAATGCCGCGCCAGCAGCAGGATGTCGTCGCCGCGCTCACGCAACGGCGGCACATAGATCACCTCGAAGGACAGCCGGTCCAGAAGGTCGCGCATGAACGCGCCCGCCTCGGCCAGCGCCGGAAGGTCGGCGTTGGTCGCCCCCACGATCCGCACATCCGCCTGCACGGATTCCGACCCGCCCACCCGCTCGAAACTGCCATACTCCACCACCCGCAGGATCTTCTCCTGCACCTCCAGCGGAATGTGCGCCAATTCGTCCAGGAAAAGCGTGCCGCCGTCCGCCGCCTCGAAACGGCCCTGCCGCCGCTGCACCGCCCCCGTGAAGGCGCCCGCTTCATGCCCGAACAGTTCCGATTCCATCAGCGACGGCGCGAGCGCCGCGCAGTTCAGCGCCACCAGCGGTTCCTGCCAGCGTTTCGAGAGGTAGTGAATCCGCCGCGCAGCCAGTTCCTTGCCCGTGCCCCGTTCCCCGACAATCAGCACCGGACGGTCCACCCGCGCCACCCGTGACAACCGTTCTTGAAACGCCAGAAACAATTCCGACTGCCCGATGGCCTCCTGGGTCGCCGTCATCTCTGCATAATCCGCGCGCATGGGAAATCCTTATCCCTCGTGACACCGCGGGAGTGGTGCAACGAGGACTGTTGGTCACGTCATATCCGTCATGTTACATCGCCTTCGGCAAAAAGGCAAGCATATTTCGCCATAAATTGTTTTATCTGTCTAAATATTGGCTAATAATACCATCCCATTAAGAAATAAGAAATTTCCATCAAACACCATAAAGCACTGACAAACAATGACTTGCATCATTTCCAGGGATTGGCATATGCCTTGCAATGCCCAGTCAGACATTTGAATTTCCAGAGCAAGAATTCCAGAAGGACAATCAACGGTCGTGCGCGGCACATCGCACGCGACAGAGGAGGCCGAGACCATGGGCATTTTCACACGCGTTCGGGACATCATCAACTCGAACATCAGCGCGATGCTGGACCGGGCGGAAGACCCGGAGAAATTGGTGAAGTTGATGATCCGGGAGATGGAAGACACCCTGATTGAAATCAAGGCGAACTGCGCGGGGGCGATGGCGGCGAAGAAGAAAATCCGACGGGAGATGGAGACGATGCTGGAGCAGGCGAGGGCGTGGGACAGCCGGGCCGCGCTGGCGCTGGACAAGGGCCGCGAGGACCTGGCGCGCGAGGCGCTGGTGGAAAAGCGCCGCTTCGTGGAGCGGGCCGAGGCGCTCGAAGAGGAACTGGAGCAGGCCAAGGCCATCGTGACCCAGTACCAGAGCGACATCATGCAGTTGGAGGACAAACTCGGCGCGGCGCGGGAGAAGCAGCGCATCCTGGTGCAGCGTCACCGCCACGCCCAGGACCGACGCCGGACCCAGAGCGACATCCGCCGCTTTGACACCAGCGACGCGGTGCGCCGTTTCGAGGAGTTCGAGCAGCGCATTGACCGGATGGAGGCCGAGGCGAACCTCGTCAACTACGGGCGCAAGCCCTCGCTGGAGGAGCAGTTCGCCGCCATCGAGGGCGACAAGGAGATTGAACGAGAACTGGAGGCGCTGAAGGCGCGTCGCGCCGGCGCAACCGGAACCCCGGAAACCGCGCCGCAAGGCGCTGCGGAATAACCCGGCGTGCTGTGCGGGCTTCGCCGCCCGCCGCTACAATTGAACCGTCCAACTCCTCCGACTCGTCCGACAGGTCCAACTGGTCCGACTGGTCCGACTCGTCCGACAATCAAAAATAAAATCCAACAATAAGGAGGCCCAGTCCCATGCATTATGAAAGCGAATACACCCCCGGCGGCTTGTACCGTTCCCGGCGCGGCCTGATTTTCGGTGTATGCCGGGGTTTTGCGGACCGCTTCAACCTTTCCGTGTTGGGGATACGCATCGTCGTCGTGGTGGCGTTTCTTCTTACCGGTTTCTGGCCCGTGGGCGCCGCATACCTGCTGGCGGCGCTGCTCATGCGCCGCGAACCCGCCTATGCGTACGCAAGCGCAGGACCCGCGTGGGCCGATGGCGGATCTTGTGAATCCCGCAGCCGCCGCTGGCGCAATGCCGGCGACCTGGAAGCGCGGCTGCGCCGCGCCGAACGCGCCGCCCGGCGCGATTCCTGGGAGAACGCATAATGACCTGCGATTGCGCTATAGTGTACGAAACAACCGGCCGGGATCGGCTGAACCAGAAGGTTGCCTTGTGATGGAAACGGTGTTGGCCACGGGAATCCTGCTTCCCTTCTTTGTGGTGCTGGTGGTGTTCGGCACCCTGTTCGCCTCGGTGGTGGTGATCGGCTGGGTGGTCGTCCGGCTTGCCACGGGCGGCGGCAGACGAAGCCCCGCCGCGGATGAAACGAAACTGATCCAGGAATTGTTCCACAGCCTGCGCGACATGGAACGGCGCGTCGAGTCGCTCGAAACCCTGCTGCTCGACCAGGAACGGAAAGGAGGCCGATGATGCATCCCGACTATCCCCGCAACAGCGGACCCTACCGCTCGCGAAACGGCATCATATTCGGCGTGTGTCGCGGCATCGCCGATCACTTCCAGATATCGGTGTTCTGGGTCCGCGTCATCTTCGTGGTCGCCGCCGCGCTTTCCTGGTTCGTCCCCACCGTCGTGGTCTATTTCGTCGCCGCGCTGGTGATGAAGCCCGAACCCGTCCTACCGCTGGAAAACATTGACGACGCCGAGTTCTACAACTCCTACGCCAATTCCAGTACAATGGCGCTGCATCGGCTCAAGCGCAGTTTCGACCAACTCGACCGCCGCATCCAGCGCATGGAAAGCATCGTCACCAACCGCGAGTACCAGTGGGACAAGCGCTTTCACCAGCCCGAATAGTCAATTCCCTTTGCCCCCCGTTCCGCCCCCAGAGGCATTTGCGAAATAGCATGTTTCTTTTGTTTGAGGCGTATTGACTATATGGA
>CAZLII010000243.1:0-6865 GCA_964559065.1 uncultured Nitrospirales bacterium
GCGTCACCCGGTGGAAGTGCCCCAGCGCGAGATAGTGCAGATTGGGGTCTGCGGCATCCGCCGCATCGAACGGCGCATACGCGGTCTTGCCCGGGGGCTGCCGTCCCCGCTCGGAACCGTGCGCCACGGCCACATGCGCGCGCCCGTCAGAAGGCGGATGCAGCGCGCCGAAGGGATTGGCGGAGATATCAAACCCGTCAAAGCCAAAGCCGTGCACCGTCAGCGGCGCGTCGGGCAGGGCATGCGCCCGCCACGCCGGCGCGTCGAAGATGATGACATTGTCCGGCCAGCGTTCCGTCACGTAGGGCGAACCCGGAATATAAGGATCATGGTTGCCGGGCGCGATGAAGACCGGCACAGGCCGGATGCGCTCAAACGCGCTGCGCAGAAATGCCGCCGTATCCGGGGTGACCCGCTCATGGTCGAAGAGGTCCCCAGCGATCAGCACCGCATCCGCCGGCCATTCCGCCGCCCGCTGCAAGATCGCCGCCAGGACATCGCGCAGGCGCTGTCGTCGCCGGTTGCCGAAAGACGCCGGCATTCCCATCCCCGCAAACGAGGCGTCCAGGTGAAGATCGGACGTATGGATCAGTTTCATGCGTTATTCCCACGGCGCCCATCGCCGCCAACAGTCAGTAGTTTGGCAAATCCCGACGGCACGGGCAAGTCGGCTCCGAGCATTACACCAGGGCTTACCATCAAGCCACCTGCACTGAGCAGAGCCCGACCGCCCCCGCGTATTCAGACTGCGCGTGAAATCTCTATGCATAACACAGGAAACGAGAACATACCGGAACAGGGTCCCAAAGGATGGCGGCACGCTTGATGCGCTCCCGATAGTTCGTTATTCTCTGTGTTGGCGTTGGAGGGGATAGGCCCGCATCAGCGGCGTCTCCGGCGGGCCGGAGATAAAAAAAAGGATGGATCCATGCGAAAGAACGGCATCAGCAGGCGCAGTTTCATCAAGCGCGGACTCGCGGTTTCGGCGGCCTTCGGCATGCCAGCGATTATTCCGGGAAGCGCCTTCGGCGCGAATGCGGCGGGCAACCGCGTGAATGTGGGGCTTGTCGGCTGCGGCAATATCGGCCACTACCACAAGAACTGGCTCAAACAATGGGATGACGTGCGGATTGTGGCCGTGTGCGACGCATACACGTCGCGGCGCATCGCGATGGCGGAGGAACTCAACGCGCATTACGGCGCGAGCGATGTCACCAGGGTCTATGACGATTTTCGGGAAGTGCTGGCGCACCCGGACGTGGACGCCGTTTTCATCGGGGCGCACGATAACTGGCATACCCCAATGGCGATCGCCGCTGCCCGCAACGGCAAAGATATCTACTGCCAGAAGCCGCTGACATTGGACTTGGAACAGGCCAAAATCTTGCGGACTGCGGTGAACGAAAACAAACGGGTGTTTCAGTTCGGCACCCAGTACCGCTCGGAGTCGTCATTTCCCAAAATGGTGGAACTGGTGCGCAACGGATATATCGGCGCGCTGCAGCGGATAGATGTCTGGTGCCGCAACGTCTTGAACGACACGAAGCAGTATCACGTCGCGCCCTATGGTTCGACGGAAGAAGTCCCGGTGCCGGAAGACCTTGATTTCAATATGTGGCAGGGGCCTTCGCCGATGGTTCCCTATACCGTGGACCGTTGCACGCCCTGGGGCGGCTACCATTGCCCCGAGACCTCTCTGGGCTTCGTGGCGGGATGCGCCATTCACCCCCTGGGCATCGCGCAATGGGGCAACAGAACGGACCATACCAGCCCGATACGCTACGAAGGGGCCGGGAGTGTGCCGACGGAGGGAATATTCCGGACGCTGGAGCGGTGGGACGTCATGTGCGAATACGAGAATGGGGTGAAACTGCGCATGATGGACATGATGACCGCGAAGCCCGTGGTGACGGCGTACTATACGCAAAGGTGGGAAGATAGCGACGGCGTGGTCTTTCACGGCGACGAAGGCTGGATCGGGGATTTCAACATGGGAACGTTCTTTGCCAGCAACCAGGACCTGTGGAAACTGGACCTGAAAGCGGACGACGAACGCGTCTATGAATCCAAGGGACATGTCCGCAATTTCATTGACTGCGTGAAATCCAGAAATGAACCCGTATGTCCCGTGGAAATGGCCATCCGATGCGACACCATCGCGCACATGGTCAACATCGCCGCGCAGACCCGCCGGGTCATCCATTGGGACCCAAAGAGCGAACAAATCCTCAACGATGAAGAAGCCGCGCGCATGACCACCCGCCCCTCTCGCGAAGAGTGGAAAATCTGGTAGCCGCCGCAACACGTTCCGCACAACCTTCGAACACTACTGGACAGGATCTCAGGAATAATGAGAAAAATGACCAAAGAGACGAAAGGGACCAAAACAATTCCCGATTTGGCAATTCTGCCGCCGCGCACCGCTTATGTCTCTTTTGTCCCTTCAGTCCTTTGAGAGGATCCTGCCATGCCTGAAGGTTTCATTCCACCCCATGGCGGTTATGCCAGTCTGCTTTCTTACCAGAAGGCCGAGATCGTGTACGACACGACCGTCCATTTCTGCAACCGCTTCTTGGACAAACACGATCGCACCCGCGACCAGATGATCCAGGCCGCCCGATCCGGGAAGCAGAACATTATCGAAGGCAGTCAGGTCTCCGGTACGTCCAAAGAAGCCGAAGTCAAATTGACCAGCGTCGCCCGCGCCAGCCTTGAGGAACTCCTCGCCGACTACCGCGATTTCCTGCGCCTCCGAAATTTTGAGGAATGGCCCCGCGATCATCCATACACCGCGCGCCTGCGCCAACTCAACCGCACCCCCGGAGCCAACTACGATACTTTCCGCAAGGCCGTCGAACACCGCGACCCGGCCATCTGCGCCAACGCCATCATCGGATTGATCAAATTGACCACTTATCTCCTTGACCAACAACTCCGCCGCCTCGAACAGAACTTCGTCAAGGAAGGCGGCCTGCGTGAGCGCATGACCCGCGCCCGCATCGCCGAACGCGATAAACAACGCAACAGAAAGGAGGACTGTTCATGAAAACCTCCTCTTCCCAAAAATCTTTTGGCCTTTTCAGTCCCTTAAGTCCCTTGAACGCCAACAACGCCGAACAGGAACAACCCATGCCCACAACGCAGCATCTCCGCCGCCTCAACGCAAGCGGCATCGAACGCTTCACTGACTTTCTCGACTCCCTCACCGGAGACGCGCCCATGCCTTACCCTTCAGCGCTGCTGACCGACCCTGACGCGACCGAGGAAATCCACCCCTCCATCGAAATCGAGCAGCGCACCTTCGGCAGCCGTTATGCTGCCGCCGAAGGCTGTGGGCGACGAGCAATTAGAAAATGCAAAACAGTAAATTCATCAGGGGCGAAAAACATGGACTCTGTGATACCGAATCGCTCCCTTATCCGGCAGGAAACGTTCGGGCAAACGCAATGGACGTCCTGAAAGCGCCACGAGTTGACTGCGCTGCAAATCGCAATCGTGAGCGTCGTTTATTTTCGATGAGACAATCACCCGCAGGTCCTCGTCGAACGAAATCAGACCGCGATCAAAAGCCCGATCATGAAGGGCGTTGAGACAAATCCCGTTGCGAGGATCGGCTCGCCGCTTCTCGTCAAGGCTCCAAGGGATAATATGGCTGGCGTTAAGCAGTTCTGGAAGCGCCAAGCCAGTGAGGGCGCAACGGTTATCATAAGAAGTCAAGACAGCGGCGCGAAAAAAGGATTGAACGCGGCGCATCTTGACCAAGACATTCTTCTCCGTGGCCCCGCTGGGCGTTTTCAGTTCATCGCCCAAAACCGCCTTCTTCTCCTTGCGCTTCTTGCCGCTTTCTGTTGTTGCTTGATCCATCTCCGGTAGATAGTCCTCGCTCTCCTTGCCGGTTATGGAGAAATAGGCCGTTTCGGCCGCATGAGCGACGCTTTCCGAGTCATGCAAAAAGGCTTCCCAAAGTTCCCGGTCCGCACGGCTGACATTGATCAGCGCCTTAATTTTTCGTGCCTGTTGTCGTGGATCGAGACTGGCGAAGTTGCAAGCCTTCATTGCGACCGCGCCCGGTGTTCGACCGATAAGTTTCGCCAATTCGATGATTTCAGGATTCCGCTGATGCAGACGCCCGAATGGTGTCCTACAATACAGGCGAAAAACGATCAATAATTCGTCATGCTCCCAGTGTTTCCGTTCAGCGGGCATCGTTCATTTCCTTAACATGAAAAACCAATTAACCGCAGAACTACTTCAATTGGAGACCGCATTGTTGATCTGCTTGCGAATGTTGTGGGTACTCTCCACGCCAAGTTCTGCCAGGAGTGCGGTCGCCTCGGCGCGCTCCGCCTCTCTGGGCCAGGCGTTAAACAGTCGCTTGCGCCGTGCTGGTTTTCTGGTCTTCCGCCATGGGCCTCAGCGCATGAGAAATCTGGCACGCTGAAGCGTGAACAACATACTTGCGGGTCGAAAAGGCTTTCATTCCTGGACACCCGTGTGCGCGGGAATGAGGGGCTGAAATGGGTCGTTTTGCAAGATTCGTCATTCCCGCGCAAGCGGGAATCCAGAACAATTCGTCCAGCCATCAAATTGGTTGAAACTATTGAGCGTGAACGCACTAATATCCTGCTTAACCGAACACGAATGATGGTGCTTGTCTCGTTCGCATGACAACTATGCCATCGCCTTTCCAACGCTGTCAATGGGCGCGGCGGGCATGTCTGTCAGCGGGTCAATCGCCAATCACAGCGTCAACGCCTTCCACGCGGAAATGGTCGGGGTGCAGGGTGACCGTTGCTTCGCGGTCGGGCAGTTGCAGGCGGACGATGTGCGTTGCGTCTTCGGAGCGCAAGGTGGCGGCGGCCGGTGCGTCGTTGATGCGTATCCATGTCACGAACTGCTGTTTTTCGGCTTTTTCCGGGGTTTCCGCGCGGAGGTGCCATTCATCGAGCGTGAACGAGGCCCAATCGTGGGGGGGCGTGTCGAATTCGCCGGATTGCGAGAGACGCAGTCCCGCGGGGTGCAGGAATTGCACGTCCACGCGGCCCGGTTCGCCCGCCCAGGACGCCGCATTCTCGCCGAGTGTGAAGGCCGGGGCGGGGGCGTGCAGCAGCCATTGCCAGGTGGCCGGCGCCGGGGCCTCGAGCACGTCGTGAATGAGTATGCCGAAGGGCTTGAAGAAGAGGATGCGGCGGGTCCATCGATCCAGGTTGCTGTAGGACTCGCCCGCCTCGCCCACGACGTAATCGAGTTCGGGGGTGGTCTGGAACTGCGTGATGCGCCCCTTGGCCGCAGCGGAATGCAGTATCTGGCCCTTGCCGTCCACGAGAATGGAATTGTCCGACTTGCTCTCCCACATCCATTTCACGTGGTGCGGGCTGCCGTGGATGTCGCGGCGTCCGGAGGCGATCAACGCGCATTGTCCGTTGATGTTCAGAAGAAAACTGTTGTTGGAGTTGTAGCCGTGGCTCTGGCGGCCGTAGGGGCTGCTCTTGAAATGCACCTGGATGTTGTCCGCGCCGTCGAGGAGATTGGTGTTCATGACGGCAAGGCCGACGCCGGGAAACACGCGGGATGACGGCAGCGTCGTGGGGGCTTCGGAGGGAACGCCGTGGAGGCGCACGGCGCAGATCAGGCCGTGGTATCCGCCGATGGTCGCGTCGTGCGCGTCGGCAAACCATTGCCAGTGGGGGTTGCGCGCGCCCGCGGCGAGTTGCCGCATGAGCCGGGCGATGCGATCCGAGTCGGCCTGGGCGGCGAGGTCGCCGAAGGCGCCGGCTTTGGCGCCGGGCGGCAGGGTGTACATGCCGTAGTAGCCGGTTTCTCGGAAGAAGGGTTTTTCAAAGGGGTCAATGCCGAGAATCGGCTGCGAAGCGGCAGCCCAGTGCAGGAATCGGACCATGTAACTGTTCCAGTAGGAGACGCCTTCATGCCAGCCGCCGTCATTGCCACCCCACACCGGGTAGCATGTGAAGAAGACGGTGAGCGCGAAATCGAGCCATTCCTCCGCTTCGGGTATCTCGCCGTAGAAGGCCAGCGACAACTCGCCGAGTTTGTGCCACGCGCGGTTGGAGTGGCTGCTGTATGGCCGCCAGAGGTGCCGCGCGGCCACGAGGTAGTTGTAGCAGTCCGCGCCGCGTGCGGCCATCCGCTCGTACACGCGCGCGCGCTGTTCCGGCGTGAAGCAATCCTGCGCCCACGTGTAGGCGCGCGCGGGGAGATACAGGAGCGGCATGGCCGCCTCGTCGTTATAGCGGTAGTTCGTGGACCCGGCGGGGTCCCATTCCATCGCGGCCATGACCAGGTCGCGCGCGGCCTCGCCATAGCCGCGCTCGCCGCTGAGGCGATAGACCAGCGCAAGAGTGGCCGCCGCTTCGCCCAGCGCCACCGAACGCATCCGATTGCCCCACCAGATTTGCCGCCATTGCTCGCCTTTGCGCACCGTGCCTTCGGGATACAGCGGCGGCTCCGAGGTATCCGGCGGGTTTTCCAGGTGATTGTCGGCTTCCCGGCGCAATGCCGCCCAGGCGTCCGCCAGCGGTCCGGCGATGAGTTCCTGAAATCGGGCGATCTCGTCCGGATGCAGAAACAGGCGCGGATGCCCCTGCGGGATGCGCGCCGCCACTGTTGCCCGCGTGGGCTTGGGATACGCGTGCAGGTCCGCTGCAATTGAGAAGGACCGCACCGTACTCCAGGCGCTCTGCTCGCCCGAAGTATCCACGGCGGCGTAGCGCCAATGGTATGTGCCCGGCGCGAGGGGTTCCGCCGGACAGTGCGCCGACCACGGACAGGTCGCTTCGTGCACGATTTGCTGAAACGCGGCGTCTGTCGCGACCTGCATGCGATAGGCCGCCGCATCCTTCACGGG
>CAZLII010000244.1:0-6832 GCA_964559065.1 uncultured Nitrospirales bacterium
GCATGTCTGCAAAAAGTGTGGCAGCCGCCACATGGTAAAACTTATGGCAACATTCAGCGTAGGAAGCGCTGCGTCAAGTGGATCATGCCCCACGGGAACCTGTCCGCTGTCATGATGGAGAAAGGATTACATCGTGAAAATCGCCATGATCACCGGCGTTACCGGGCCGGTCCGCGACGCGGTCGCCAAATATAAGCAAGGCGTTTTTACAACATCCAGCGAAGCAAATGTGGCAAGTCATTTCGGCGTGGGCGTCGGCGACGCCCTCGCGGGAGTTGGAACGGGAGGTGATTATATGGGGCGCGGCATGGGCTGCGGACGCTGCGTGGGCGAGTGTCCCCAAGGCGCTCTTACTTTGCAGAAAAGGTAGTGCCGGCAACACGAAACACGTTGTTAACAAAACCGAGGAGATTTGTCCCCATGAAGCGTGCTGATATACTTGTGGTCGGCGGCAGCGCCGCAGGGCTTACCGCCGCCATCACCGCCAGAAGACACTATCCCGAGAAAAACGTTCTTATCATTCGCAAGGAAAGAAAGGAACCGCCCTACAGATTTTACCCCGACAAAAACTATTTGCCTGTTGACGCTTTTCTTGACAAGCCCGTTCCACCCGAAGTCCTGACAAGAAAGGTCCGGGAGATGCTGGGAATCCATCGAGATGACGACAATGCTGTACCTACCTCCCGAAAGGCGCACCACATTCGGGATGCGCGAGAACACCGTCCGCCTGTCTATCGGCATCGAACCGGTGGATCGGATTATTGAGGATTTGGACCAGGCGCTATCGGCCATTTAGAAAGGAATCCCCCCAACCATGTCGCGCATTACGGTTCTGGTCGAAAACACAGCTACCGGACAAGGGCTTTTGGCGGAACATGGTCTGTCGTTCTGGATCGAGCACGGCGGACACCGAATCCTGTTCGATACAGGCCAAGGATACGTCCTGAAGCATAACGCTCAACGTTTGTGTATTCCCCTTGATACGGCCGACGCCGTAGTATTGAGCCACGGGCATTTCGATCATACCGGCGGCTTGGCGGATGTGCTCGAACTCGGAAACTCCCCCGCGCTGTTTCTGCATCCGGCCGCGTTAGCACCCAGGTATGCGCGGTTGACCGACGGATCGGCTCGCGAAATCGGGATGCCGCAGCCCGGCGTGCAGGCCGTTCAAAAAAAGACCAGCCTCGTCATGACCGAAGCGGCCACGGAAGTCTGCGCGGGAATACATGTTACGGGACCCGTTCCCCGTCAGACGAGTTTCGAGGATGCCGGCGGACCGTTTTATGTGGACTGCGCCTGCCGGCAGCCGGACGAATTCCCGGACGATCAAGCCTTGTATTTTGAGACGGCACAAGGAATAGTCGTCGTTCTCGGCTGCGCGCACGCGGGCATTGTCAACACACTGAGATACGTTCAGACACTGACGGGAAACCGCCCCATTCACACCGTGATGGGCGGAACACATCTTGTGTCGGCCAGCCTGGAGCGGATGGATAGGACAGTGGAAGAACTGCGCCGTATCGGCATACAGCGCCTGATGCCGGCGCATTGCACCGGGTTCCCCGCGATGGCGCGCTTGTGGCATGAGTTCTCGTGCCAATATGCGTCCTGTCCCGTGGGAACGATCATTGAGATCGAGAAGTAACCCGAAAAGCGTCGTCGTCTTCGATGGCACAACGGAAACCTCCATGAAAATCTGCAAGACATTTGAGAGAATGGGCGGCCCCCCATGGGTGGCCATATCCTTCCATGACACGTCGCTCCACCGCCCGGAGTCCCGCGCCGCGGACACGCGATCGCGCAAACCCAACAGAACCGTGGTGCGTTGCGCAATGATCGCCGCGGAAAACGCGGGCTATCTGAACGCCTGTTTCAAACACTGCAAAGGGGAGACCAGGGAACGCTGATGGGCATATCGGCAACAGGAGTGGGTCATGACGCATCAGAAGCCGTCAGTCATTGAGATCAAAGGACTTCATGTCACCTTCAAGGCGCCGTTGGGGCGGCGTATAAACGCCGTCAACGGGCTTGATTTGTCCGTGCGACAGGGGGAAGTGGTGGGTTTCATCGGGCCAAACGGCGCCGGCAAGACAACCACGATCAAAGTGCTGATGGGATTTATCCAGCCCGACCGGGGCGAAGCGCGTCTTTTCGGCGCAGCCGCCGGGTCTGTTTCCGCGCGCAGCCGCATCGGCTATCTCCCGGAAGTGGCCGTTTACTATCCGTTTCTGACGGCCCGGGAAGCCTTGCGGCTCTATGCAACGCTTGCCGGAATCCCCCGCGACCAGCGCGAACAGGTCATCACCAGTTTGATCGGGGCGGTTGGATTGGGCGGACGCGACCGGGAACGGCTGAGCGGGTTCTCGAAAGGCATGCTGCAGCGCGTGGGAATCGCCCAAGCCGTCATGGGCGAACCGGACCTGCTCATTCTGGATGAAGTGACCTCCGGGCTGGACCCTGTGGCGCGCCACGATGTGCGCGCAATCCTCATGAATTTCAAGGCGCGGGGAAAAACCGTGTTCTTCTCGTCGCATGAATTGACGGAAGTCGCCCTGTTGTGTGATCGCATCATTCTGTTGGATGAGGGCAAAATCATTGAGGAGAATGAACTCGATCATCTACGGGCTTCCCTGAAGTGCGTGGTTGTGCAGGTTCAACACGAAGGCGTCATGGCCGATCTGCCCGACAACGTGACTGTCCGGACGCTCAGCGAGGACCTCCAGAGTTATGCGGCGGATACGCCGGCGACCGCGCAACTTCTTCGCGAACGCCTGGAGGCCCAAGGCGCGAAGATACTGAATGTCAGGGAAGAGCCGCTTTCGCTTGAAGACTACTTCGTGCGAACACTCGGACACAAAACAACGTAGTACCCCGGACGCGGCGCGCAGCCAGGGAAAGGAGCGGCGAAATGGAAAGAGTATTGAGTATCGCGCATGTCACCATCCTCGAATCTTTTCGGCGAAAAGACCCTTATATCGTCCTGATTCTCGGTTTTGTCATCGTGCTGGGGGCGGCCCTTTTCAATCAGTTCGGGATTGAGGGCCTTGAAAAATTTGTCAAGGATGTCGCCCTCACCGTGACCAACATTCTTTGCATCGTGATCTGCGTGGTCGCGGCGGCGAGACAACTCCCGGTGGAGATCGCCAATCGAACCCTTTATCCGCTTCTGGCCAAGCCGGTCAGCCGGACGACGGTCTTTCTGGGAAAGTATCTTGGGGTTGGCCTGATGAGTTCGGCGGTTGTGCTGTTGTTCTGGGCGGAACTGCAAGCCCTTTTCCTGCTGTTCGGCATTTCTTCGGGGGTCATTTTCTATCAGGCGCTGTTTCTGCGGATTCTCTCGATGTGGTTGATTGCTGCAGTCGTCATCACCCTTTCCCTCTTTCTCACCCACGGTGCCAACGTCACCGTCTCGCTGTTGCTTTGCCTTGCGATGAGCACCTTCGCAAACACCATCCTGGCGGTGCACAGCGAACTGGAAGGCGCGGCGCGCCGACTCGCCGAGGTGATTTATTGGGTGGTTCCACATCTGGAGTTGTTCGATCTTTCCAAGAAAGTCATCCATGAATGGCCGTCGGTTCCGATTGCCGCCCTGGCGGCGCTCACCGCCTACGCGGTGATATATTCCGCCATCTTCATCGCGCTCGGTTGCTGGCGTTTCCGGCGGGTCGCCCTGTAGCGGTCATGTGAACAAAGGAGCATTGACATGTGGGCAAAACTTTTCCCGTTGATGCTGATTCCGGGGTTCGTTCTGTGCGGGCTCCTTGTCCAATTCCACAATGCCCGGATAGAAACCGCCCGGACACAATTCACGGCGGATGAACTGGAGGCCGCCAAAGAATCCATCGCGCTCAGCCTGATGGGCCAACTCCAGTTTACCGCCCACAGCCTCGTCTGGATGAAAACCCTCGAATATCTTCACTACGGCGTGGCGTTGCGCATGCCCACTTCGGCGGAAGAACAACGGGGATTCCGCGCCCGGGAAGCCGCGGACGTGAGCGCCGGCCTGGCCCACAAGTGCGGGGTGCCGGTCGCATTGGATGATGGCATGGACTGGCGCGGGCCGGTGGGACAACTTCATCGAACCATCGTCCCGCACATGCAGATACATCGCCACAGCGATCCCCTCGAACTGATCCCGTGGTACCAATTGACAATAAGAATGAACCCAAACCTGGAACGTCTCTATACCCTTGGCGCCTTTTTCATTGCGGACTTCGCGCGCGCCCCGGAAAAAGCCCTGGAATTGCTCGAAGCGGGGGTGGAGGCGAATCCCTGGACCTTTGAAATCCGCGCCGCACTGGGCCGTCTGTTTTTCGACTATCGACAGCGCCTGGACATTCCGCCGGACCAGGCATATGAAAGATCAGCAGCGATCCTCCACGAAGCCATTGCGCACGGAAAAGAAGAGAAAAGGCGCGCGGAAAATGCCGGGAGCGCTCTTGACCCCTATCAAGAACAACTGTTCTACGAGTCCTACCTTTTTCTGGCGAAAAGCCTGACTGAGATGGGGCGTTACGACGAGGCGCTCGCCGTGTGCCGCGAAGGCTATGAAATCACCCGACACAATCTGCTCAAGGTGCAGGAACGGGTCACAACACGACGCATGACCGGAGAAGAGAACGAATGAGGAGTTAAGCGAATGTTCACGCGACGCCAGTTTATCGGCAGGCTTGTTTCAGGCGCGGCCGCCTCGGCGGCCTCCGCCGCCATCGCGCAAAGTTCCTCCAACGGCGAACGGGTTATCATCCTCGGATTCGACGGCGTGGAGCCGACCATTGTGGACGCGATGTTGTCCGACGGAGAACTGCCAAACCTTGCGCGCCTCCGGGAAACAGGATGCTATCATCGCCTGCTTTCGAGCAACCCGCCGCAATCGCCGACTGCATGGTCATCATTCGCCACCTGCGCGAACCCGGGCCGCCACGGCATTTATGATTTCCTGCGCCGCGACCCGGCCACCTATATTCCGGGGCTTGGCTTCGGCGGGATGCAGCCTGCCAAAGTCGCACCGGACGGCGCCCTGCTTCAGCCCGCCGGATACGTGAGTTTCAGAAAAGGCGAGACTTTCTGGGCCGTTGCCGCAAAACGGGGATTGCGCGCAAAACTGCTTTGGACGCCGTACGCCTATCCCCCGGAGGACACGCCGGGTATCCAGATGATCTGTGGACTCGACGCGCCCGACATCCGGGGAACTCAAAGCACCTTCTTTGCCCTCTCGGACCGATTCAAGCAAACAGAGACCGTGGCCGGCGGTGTGCGAATCCCCTTGCGGTTCACCGGCAATGCGGCTGACGTCCGCATCCCAGGGCTTCGGCATCCCCATCGCAAGGACTATGTGGAGGCGCCCCTGCGCATCACGGTGGACCGGGAACGCTGCACGGTGACGCTCGATGTTCAGGGGAAGACGATCACAGTTGCCGAGAGATGCTGGTCGGATTGGATTGAGTGGACCTTTGACATAAGCCCCGCCTTCCAGGTCCGCGCCATCAGCAAATGCCATGTTCACGAAGCGGGCGAACATGTGCGGATTTATATGAGTTGCCTGCAAATCCATCCGGCCGCCCCCTACCTGCCCATCTCCGCGCCCGGAACCTATGCTGCGCAACTTGCTGACAGGCACGGCTTGTACAAGACGGTCGGCTGGTCGGATGACACCAAGGCCCTGCAACAGGATGAACTGACCGAAGCCCTTTTCCTTGAGGAGGCGAAGGGAAACATGGCCTGGCAGAGTCTGGTTGTGTTGGATGAACTCGAAGCCGGTCACTTCGATCTCTTCATCGCGGGATGGACCAGCACCGACCGTGTCGC
Source organism: uncultured Nitrospirales bacterium (assembly GCA_964559065.1). Lineage (GTDB taxonomy): Bacteria > Hydrogenedentota > Hydrogenedentia > Hydrogenedentales > CAILVY01 > CALEDJ01. The sequence continues at coordinate 5,809 of CAZLII010000244.1, forward strand.
CCACATGTTCTGGAGATATCGCGACCAACAGCATCCCAAGTATGAATCTGAAGCCCCCGACCGGTTCCGTCGCGCCATTGAGACGCTCTATGCCCAAATGGACGAGATCATCGGCAAGGTCATGAGCAGGATCACGCCAAACGACACCCTCATGGTGCTTTCCGACCATGGCTTCAAAGGGTTCCACACGGGGTTCAGCGTGAACACCTGGCTGGCTCGAAACGGCTATCCCGCGGGCGTGGCCCAAAGCCACCCCGCCCTGGCATTCACCGACTCCAGGTTCCTCCAAGGCATAGACTGGCCCTGCACAAAAGCCTACGGACTCGGTCTGGGAAGTGTGTTTCTCAATCTTCAAGGGCGCGAGGGAAAGGGGACGGTCTCGCCGGACGAGGCCGATGCGCTCTTGTTGGAACTCCGAGAAAAACTGTTGGGCGTGAAGGACCCGGAATCGGGTGAACCGGTTCTCCACAATGTGTACCGCGCGCGCGATATCTACCATGGCGATTGTCTTGCCGACGCCCCGGACCTGCAACTCGGTTTTCGGGACGGCTATCAGATGGACAAATCCTCCGCCTCGGGCGCCGTACCCGGGAATATCTTCGCCCCCAATGACGACAAATGGAGCGGCGAGCATGCCGCCGCCGATGTTCGCCATACCCCCGGGATACTTTTCTGCAACCGGCCGCTGCGTTCAGAACCCGCCATCGTGGATATCGGCGTCACCGCGCTGTCGAGACTGCGTATCCAACCCCCGCCTTTTTATGAAGGCAATGATCTGCAGCCAGCCTGAATCCGATGCCGCGTCCACGTGTTCCCATGAGAAGAGGTCGGGCTGGTGTGTAACGGCTGTGCTTCACGCACGGCAAGAGATCTCAGCATTTGAGTTTATTTTTCGTAAACTCTTTTGATCTTGAGAGTACCGAGTTCTTCATCCCAGGAACACCGCATCATTACCGATTCTCGCCTCTTCCCAAACGTGTCTTTGCCAAAGCGCCAACGGCGCGCCATTCCTTAGCCCAGCCCA
>CAZLII010000245.1:0-6825 GCA_964559065.1 uncultured Nitrospirales bacterium
CCAGGAGGTGCGCACCGACAGTTTGATGTTGTCTTCCGAAAGGGAAAAGTCGCGCAAGGCGCGTTCATGGGCGATCAGGGTGGAGCGATAGGCGTTGCGTTCCGCCTTCCGGTCAAACGGAAGATCAACGTCTGCGCCTGCGGTGAACTGCGTACGGCGCCAATCCAGTTCCTGGAAATTGTCTTGGCCCCGGCTGGCGGTGCGGCTCGTAAGAAAAAAATTGATATCGGGTTTCAGCGCATTGGCCGCCACCTTGATTTTTCGCTCCGCATCCTCCACGCGGTCCTGCTCATTCAGATAGTCCAACCTGGCCGCCAGCGCCACCTCAATGGCATCTTCCGCCGAGATGTCCGGGTGAATAAGTCCTTCCTCGCGGAGCCGTTCCAGATCTCTGTCATCCAGCGTAATCGGCGCGTCCGTGGATAGACCAAGTTGAATCTTAAACTGGTCCAGGCTTTCTCTGTAGCGCCGCAGGGAGTTGATCCAACGGTTTTCGGTATTGAGCAGCGCCTGCTCCAGTCGGCCCAATTCGGCCTGTGTGCGACGGCCTTCGCGGGTAAAGGCGCGCTCGCGTTCCACACTGCGCTGGAAATTCTGCAGACTCTGCCAGTTGTTGCGCACCGTGTCCCGATTCTGCAGCACCCCGTAATAGGAAGAGCAAATGTCCACCACAAACTGCTTTCTGAAATGGGTGAAATCGCGGAGGGCGTAAAAGACATCTCGCTCGGACTGGGTCAACCGCTCTAAGTTCACTTTTGCTCCCGCGCCGCGCCACAACGGCTGGGTAAAGGTTCCGGTCAAGACGGAACTGGTGGCAACGCGGGAATCGCCGGTGACGAAACGAAGGAAATCGGAACTGAGGCTGAAGGCAATACGACCGCCGCCTCGGAGCAGGAGGCTGACGCCGAGATTGGTCTCGCCGCTCAGGCTTCGCTCATTTTTGATTTCCGTGCGCGGCTTGTCCCATTCGAGAATGCCCCCCACCTCCTCCACCAGCGCGGCGTATTGACGCAAGAGTTCCCCGGGAGTTCCTGTAATGGTCTCAATTTCGCGGATAACCGGCCCGGCTGCGCCCATAACCTCTGAAAACGAGGAAGCCTTCTGAATATCCCGGGGCGTATGGTGCACTGCGCCCCGGAGCGCCCCCGAAAAAATGGGCGTATAGCGGTGCCGGTCCAGGGTGAGGGCGAGCGCCTGCAAATACACGGATTCCTTGCGGTTCTGGTAGGCGCGGCTGTTCTTCACTGCAATTTCAAGTGCATGCTCCAGGGAGAGCACCTGAAAACCCGCCTCTCCAGCGACATCCTCCCCCAGAAATTCCTCGTCGGCCTCCAGTGCAGGCAATCCTTCAAGGGGTTCCCACGCCCTGTCCTTCTCTATGGAGAACTCTTCCTCCATGCCCGGCACCGTTTCGGATTTGCGCTCAATGATTTTGTAGGTTTCTTTGTCTGCGCGTTTGGCATACCGAGCAGCAGTGCAGCCCCCCCCCGCAATAAGCAGCAGCGCTGCAAGAAGGCCGGGCGAAAAGAAGAAGCATCTACAGAATATTGGCGCTTGCATTCCGAAATGGAGGCCGCCGAACAATCTGGAAACAGCGATTTCTAAGCGCCTCTGGAAAGATTTCATGGCAAATGCTTAAACAACCTTTCATTCTACTGAGAGCAATTATAGCACTTCCCCCTTGCTTTCTCACGCGCGGCAGAAAGGCCTCTGCCAAACACCGCTATTTCCGAAAAAACGCGCATTAGGTGTCTGGAGTTGACCGTGGGCACATGGGAAAGGTTTCACCGGGGAATCAGCACTACGCAATTATACAAACTGAACGCCTGCCACCGTTCTGGAGTACAGGCTTCAGCCTGTCGGGGATTCAGACAAGACGCCTGCGCCACCGTTCTGGAGTACAGGCTTCAGCCTGTAGGGGATTCAGACAAGACGCCTGCGCCAAGGAAATAACGCCTGACAGTGGCAATATCGGCGTTGATGACTTCGATGAGCGTATGAATGGAAGGGAATTTCTTCTCCGGGCGGAGGCGCTTGTGGAACACGATTTCAATGCGTTTTCCGATAATGTTCTCCGAAAAATCAAGCAGATGCGCCTCGATGACGATGTCTTCGTTGCGGATGGTGGGCGCGACGCCAATGTTCACTGCCGCCGGACAGACACCCCTGTCAAGCACGGCGTGCGCGACGTAAACGCCGTGCGCGGGCACAGCGTTGTGATGCGGGGAAACGTTGGCGGTGGGCACACCGAGTTTTGCGCCCACCCCGCGTCCGGGTATTACTTCGCCGACGATTGAATACTTCCTGCCGAGCAGGGCCTCCACCCGGTCCACTTCGCCCTGGAGAATGCGTTCGCGAATCAGGGTGCTGCTCACCCGCTCGCCCTGGACGACCACCTGGGGCGCCTGGCGCACTTCAAATCCGTATTCCGCCGCTTTTTGCTGCAGAAAGACAAAATCGCCCGCAGCGTTCTTCCCAAAAGAAAAATCATGCCCAACAATCAGGGTCTTTGCGCGACAGCGTTCCAGCACAATCTCCCGGAGAAACGCGTCCGGGGTCATGGAGGCGACATCCTGGGTGAACGGCAATACATAGAGTACATCCACGCCGAGTTGCGCGAGAATTTCCTCCTTCTTGGCGTCGCTGATCAGAATGTTTGGCGCGTTCGCGGGCGCGAAAAACTGGCGGGGATGGGGGCGCAGTGTCATGACGGCAGCCGTGCCGCTCATGGCGCGGGCGGCCTGGATCACCTCGGCGATGATGCGCTGATGGCCCAAATGAATGCCGTCGAAACTGCCAATCGTCAGCGCCATGTTGGAGAAGAACTCCGTGGCGCGCCGTGCGTCCTCGATTACGCGCATGGGGCGGTTCTCCAAAACAGCAGGCGTCTTGACATCAGATAAAGACCCGTTTGGGGTGAATGCGCGGGCCCACCAGCGTGGCCTGCGCCACGCCCAGGGCCAGCAGTTTTCCTTTTGCGTTCTTCAGTTGCACCCATCCCTCCTGGACAGGACACGGTTCACGCAAATCGGAAATGCCCAGGGATGAACCTTCGGCGATGAGCGCCTGGCTGGAATTGCGCACATAAACAGCGGGCAAATCCAATGCGTCATCCATTGCAATCAGCCGTTCCTTCACGATTTCCGGCCCGGTAAAAGCGTCCAGAGGAAGCGCCTGTTCCACGGAATAGCGACCCACGGCAGTGCGGCGCAACGACGCGAGCGCCGCGCCACATCCCAGTATGGCGCCGACATCATGACAGAGGGTGCGCACATAGGTTCCGCTGGAACACCGCACCCGCAGGGAGACATCGGGCGGGGCATAGGCGAGGACCCGGAATTCGTGGATGGTGATGCAGCGCGGAGGGCGATCCACCTCTTCTCCTTTTCGCGCCTTGCGGTAGAGGCGTTCTCCTCCGACCTTCACGGCGCTGACCATTGGCGGAACCTGCTCGATCTCGCCGGAAAAGCGGTTGCAAACGGACTGGATCGCTTCCATGTCGAGGGATGGAATCGGCGATTCCTCCAAAACCTCCCCGTCCAGATCGTGCGAATCAGTGGTCAAGCCCAGGCGCATGGCGCCTTCATAGGTCTTGTCAAGGCCGGTCAAATGTTCCGAGAGCCGGGTGGCCTTCCCCATGCAGAGCACGAGGAGACCCGTTGCCGCCGGGTCAAGCGTGCCCGTATGGCCGATACGGCGCATCCCGGCGGCGCGCCGAATGCGGTCCACCACGTCGTGGGAAGTGATACCGGCTGGTTTATCCACCAACAGCAACCCCGTAAACACGGCTATTGTTCCTCATTCTTGATACGCTGCAAGGTCTCTTCCAGTCTGGGGATCATTTCCGCCATCGCCTTGTTCAGCGGCACTGTGATTGTGGCGCCGGCCGCAGCCGCGTGCCCGCCACCGCCATAGGACGCGAGAAAATCGGCGGCATTCAGGTGATTGTCCGAACGCAGGCTGATCTTCGTTTCCCCCGGCGATGGTTCGGAAAACAGTGCACCCACCCACACCCCCTCGATGTTGCGCGTGAAATTGACAAGTCCGTCGAGGTCTTCTTTAGTGGCCCCAATTTCCTCTGTGTCTTCTTTGGTGACATGCGACCAGGCAAGCCGTCCGTCCGCGCCATATTCCATGCGTTCCAGTACGCGCTTGATCAATTCCGCCTTTTTTCGACTCATAGCATCGAACACCGCGCCGGAAATGGCGGCAACATCCAGGCCCGTTTCAAGCAGTTCAGCCGCAATCCGGTGCGAACGCGGATTGGTGTTTGAGAAGCGATAACCGCCTGTATCGGTGATTTGCGCGACATACAGACAGTGGGCCGCTTCTTGGGCTATCTCCACGCCGGCGGCGTGAAACAGTTCCACGATTATCTCGCCTGTGGCGGCATAACTGGGATCAATGAAACCCATACTGCCGCCGAGACCTTCCCCCAGATGATGATCTATGATAATAAGGCGCTTGTCCGGGCCAATCCAATCACCGATCGATTCCAGACGATCCAAGGAGGCAATATCGAGCAGTACCGCTGTATCGAACTGGGGCGCTTCGCCGCCTGGGACCTGAATCTTCCCGGCGCCGGGAAGGGAGCGATAGATGCGGGGGACGGGGTCAACCATGACACAGTGCATCTGGTCCTTGCCGAGTGCATTCAGCAGATAGCGCATGCCCAGCAGGCTGCCGACCGCATCCCCATCAGGGTTGGCATGCGTGGTCAGGAGCAGCGCATCGGCCGATCGCAACTCCCCAACGATTTCTTCCAACGTCAAGCGGATCATCGGAGAACTCCGTTGTTCTTCGTGGATTTGCTCGAAGACCTCTTCAAGATGATAGACCGTATCCAGTGTGTCATCGGGGAAAAAACGAATTTCCGGAGTCACGCGCATGCGGAGATAGCGACCAACCTCACGGCGCATCCATCCGGAGGAATGCTGCAATCCGATCAGTGAACTTTTTCGGGCCTTGTCGTCGCCATAAAGGCTGACATAGACATTGGCATAGCGCAGATCCGGCGACATGGTCACCGACATGACGGAGACGAATCCGATACGCGGGTCCTTCACCCCCTTATTCAGCAGTTTGGCGATTTCCTCGCGGATCAGTTCCGCCACGCGGGCGGCTCTACCTTTAGGCTTCATAGCATCTCAATCCGGTAATCCGCCAGTTCAGCGCCATGCTTATTCATGGCGAAACGGGCGATTTCATTGAGTTGGGTGTTTGCATGCGCACTTTCATTCGACACGACGCATACGGTAATCTGGGCGCGGCTCCAGAGGTCCAGATGGTTTGTCTCCGCCACGGAACAATTGAAGCGATTCCGCAACTGGTCTTTCAGACTCCTGATTACGCGCCGCTTCTCTTTCAGAGAACGCGCGCCGGGAATGAGGAATTCCATCTGCAGCACGCCGATTGTCATGCGTCGCCCCCTCAATTCAAGGTCTTGGCGACTTCCTCTATCCGGTAACTTTCAATAATGTCGCCGGCCTGAATATCGTCGAAGTTTTCCATTTTGATGCCGCACTCGAATCCCGTGTTCACGCTGCGCACATCATCCTTGCCGCGACGCACCGACGCGACCCGGCCCTCGTGAATGATGACCCCATCGCGGATGAGGCGCGCGCGCGCGCCGCGTTGGGTTTCGCCATCCACCTGGTAACATCCCGCGATGTTGCCAATGGCGGAAGACCGGAAAATCTGGCGCACTTCGGCATGGCCGGAAACCACCTCCTTCTTCTCCGGCGCCAGCAGCCCTTCGAGGGCATGTCTCACCTCGTCAATCGCCTCATAGATGATACGGTAGGAGCGAATTTCCACGCCTTCCTGCTCGGCCAATCTGTGAGCGCGCACATTCGCCGTCACATGAAAGCCGATGATGACGGCATCGCTGGCGCCGGCCAGAAGGACGTCGGACTCATTAACGGCGCCGACCCCCGTATGCACAATCTCCACGCTCACTTCCTGGTTGCCCAGTTTGGCCAGGCTGGTCTTCAAGACATCGGCCGAACCCTGCACGTCCGCCTTAATGATGATGTGCAGCGCCTTCTTTTCGCCGGCAAGCATGCGGTCATGGAAATCTTCCAGGCTCATATGTTTGACAGCGCCACCCATTTTTCTGCGCGTCAGGATGGCGCGCTTTTCGGCGATATTGCGGGCAATGCGCTCTTCCGGCGCCACGATGAAGGTGTCGCCCGCGTCAGGAAGACCGTTGAATCCGGTCACCACGACGGGCGTGGAAGGTGTCGCGGCGTCAATATGCTCGCCCCGTGAATTGATGAGGCTGCGCACCCTTCCGTAGGTGGCGCCGCAGAGAAAAACGTCTCCCACTTTGAGTGTGCCATTCTGCACCAGCACCCATGCGACCGGCCCCATGCCCCGGCTGATTTCCGACTCGACGACCACACCGCGTGCGCGCTTGTTGGGATTGGCCTTGAGTTCCAGCATTTGCGCTTCGAGCACAAGCATTTCGAGGAGTTCGTCCACGCCTTCGCCCGTCTTGGCGGAGATGTTTTTCATGATGGTCTTGCCGCCCCACTGTTCATCCACCAGTTCATGCTGGGCCAATTCCTGGCGGACGCGGTCTGGCTGGGCGTCGGGCTTGTCGCATTTGTTGATGGCGACCACCACCGGCACATCGGCAGCCTTGGCGTGGTTGATCGCTTCGACGGTTTGCGGCTTCACCCCGTCATCCGCCGCTACAACGAGCACCACCACGTCGGTGACTTGTGCGCCCCTGGCTCGCATCTGGGTGAAGGCTTCATGGCCGGGTGTATCGAGACAAACCCCGCGCCCAGAAGGCCGTTCTACGTCATAGGCGGCAATATG
>CAZLII010000246.1:0-6824 GCA_964559065.1 uncultured Nitrospirales bacterium
ACGGCAATTATGTGCTCGGGCTGGCCCGTCATTTCGGCAATATGCCGCTGGCCGATTGCTACGCGCCGGATGCAACCTATTTCAACACGATTGGCAAGCACATGATTGTCTATCCGCTGTCCTGGGGGTGGCCGCTTGCCGTGATTTCATTCGCGGCTGCGGCGATTGTGCTGGGTTTCGGTTTTGTCTCCAGAAGGCTTTTTCTCGGCGGGACGGCGTTGGGTTTCCTGTCTGTGCTGGTTGTTGCCCTGGTCTCTTCGTCTATCATCGGGTTGATCAGTTACTTATTCTATATTCGCCTTTATGAAACCGCCCTGTACCAGAACAACGTCTATGCGCTTGGATTCAACCTGATGGCGATTGGCGCCCTGGCGGCGATGGTGGGGTTGTTGCGGCGCTGGGTGCGCCCGCAGGAGTTTCTGGCGGGCGGCGTGCTCTGGTGGGCGTTGGCGCTGTATGGGCTGCAACGCTATGCGCCGGGCGGCGCGCATCTGGCCATGGTTCCGCTGCTGTTCGGCAGCGCGGGCTTGGCCGTTTTGCTGGCGTTCGCCAAGGACCGGCAGCCCTCGGACAAAGTGGTCGCGTGGTCGGTCCTCCTGGTGATCCCGGCGCTGATGCTCATTGCGCCGTTGCTGGTCATGTCCGCGTACACCCTCACCGTGCTGGCGACATTCATGCTTGCGCCGATTGCCCTGTTGCTGTGCGCATTGGTCGCGCCGCAGATATCCCTCGTTTCCCGCGCAGGATTGCTCAAGACGGCCGGCGCGCTTGCCATTGCAGGCGTTGCCTTGATCATCGTGGGATATGTCCGCACCATGCCCAGCCCTTCCAGTCCGCGCATCCACTGTCTCGCCTATGGCGTTGACTTCGACAAGGAAGAGGCATACTGGCTGAGCGGGGACCGGGAACTTGATGAATGGACCTCGCTGTACATCCCCAAGGGAACGGTGCGGCAGCGCCTCCCGGAATTTGTGGGCCGGGACCGTCACGAATACTTCATGGCGCCCGCGCCGATGCCGCCGTTTTCCAAGCCCATCCTGGAAGTCATTGAGGATCGCATCGAGAACGGACGGCGAATTCTGGATTGCCGCCTCAATTCCCCCCGCGACGCGCAGCGTCTGTGGCTGCGCGTGGCATCCGACGCCACAGTGCATCGCGCCGAGATTCTCGGCCATGAACTGCGCGGTTCGGACCGCCAATGGGACGCCAGTTTCGAGATTCTTCCCCGCGAAGGGGCTGACCTCCGTCTGGAGGTGGAGCCCGGCGCGCCGCTTATCTTCGCCGTGCGCGAGATGTCCTATGGGCTGCCGGATTTGCCGGACCTTACGCCGCGCCCGGCGCACATGATCCCTGAACCCAACCGCCGCCTGGACCGCAGCCGTTCCCTGCACAGCGATTTCACTTACTCCATCGCCACGATTGACCTTGGGAGTGGAGCATAGGACGTGGCCATTATGGCCGGTTCGGACTGAGCAAGGGCGTTCTTCAATTCAATCGTGAGAGACCGGACATTCTGCGGGGTGGCGGGGTTTGAGGTGGAAGAGGACGCGGGGAAGGTAGAGGGGAAGACAGTGGCGCTTGGGGTAATCGCGGGCGATGCGCAGGAGCCGGAGAGGATTGCCGTAGAAGCGCATGACGCCGCGACGCACTTCGCGGGCGAGCGCCTCTTCCGGGATGTCAGAGCAGTTGACGGTGGGGCGGTAGGTGTAGTCGCTGTCGGCGAATTGGATGGCGGCAATTTTCTCCGGATGATTTTTTTCCATGAGCCGCCACAGGTCCGTGTGGGGATAGGGTACGACGCGATAGAACAGGGCGGCGTGGAGACGTGAGTTGCAGGCGGTATCGAGGGTCTGGCGCACTTCCTCGATTGTTTCGGTGGGAAAGCCGAGCATCATGAACCCGTAGGTGAAGATGCGGCGGCGGGCGGCCCATTCGACCGCCTGGAGGTAGCGATCAATGTTCAGGCGTTTCCCGATGTATTGCTGCATGCGGGGGGAGCCGGTTTCCAGCGCAAAAGCGGAGATGTACATGCCGGCGCGGTGCAGCGCGTCCAACACATCCTCGGTAAGCAGGTCGGAGCGCAGGCTGTTGGGGAAGGCGATCTTGATCCGAATGTCCTTTTGCCGCACCAGTTCGCTGAATTCCAGCACCCGCTGCTTGTTGAAGTTGAAGATATCATCGAAAATTTCGACTTCGTCAATGCCGAATGCCCGCTGATAGTGTTCGATTTCCGCGACGATGCGCTCTGCGGAATGGCCGCGAAAGCGCTTGCCGAAAACCTTGTGGCAGTAGATGCACTTGTAGGGACAGCCCCGGCTGGTGAACATGGCGAGGAATTTTCGCGGGGGCGGCAGGGGCGTTTGCGACCAGAGTTTCCAATACCGGCGCACCTCAATCAGGTCATATGCGGGGAACGGCAGGTCATCCAGGTTTGCGATAGTTGGCGTTTCGCCGGGATTGACCACGATGGCGCCGGCGCGGTCGCGCCAGATGAGGCCGGGGACGCCTTCCAGTCCTTCGCCGTCGCGCCGCGCCTGCAGGACGGCCTCCAGGGGCAGTTCGCCTTCGCCGGCGACGGCGATATCGGCGGGGCATTCCTCCAGCGCGATTCGCCCGACAGCCGATACGTGCGGCCCACCCAACACGATCATTGCATCGGGCGCGGCGGCGCGGAATGCGCGCGTCAGGGGGTCCAGGAGATGCGCGTGCGAGGTGAAGTAGGTGATGCCGATGACGTCGGGCGCGAAACCTTTTGCGCGGGCGATGAGCGACTCATGGGAACAGTCCTCGGCGCGCTGGTCCACGATGAGGATGTCCACATCCATCCGCGAACGGACATAGGCGGCGATGTATAGCAGCCCCAGCGGCGGCGAAACGAGCCGATAGGATCCGCGATGGCCGATATTGGCCAGCAAGAGGCGGAGACGCTTCACTGGAAATCACTCCTGTTGCATGGCTTGAATTGTAGCACCGCCAGCGGCATTGTTGAAGCAGGCGTTCCATTCCTCGAAGGCGAACGGTTAGAATAGGCCTTTCGATTATTGCAGAAGATTCATATTTTTTCGAGGGAGTTGTGGATGACGAAACATGGCGGACGGAATCCGCGATGGCGCGGCATGGCGGCGAACGGGCTGCTGGCGTTGTTTTCCCTTGCGGCGGTCACGGGGGGCATGTTGGCGCTGGACCGTCTGGTCGGCCATTTCTGGCCGGAGTTGCCGCCGGAACAGGTTGCGATTCTTTTTCCCCCGGATTCCACGCATGCCTTTGAGAGCCTGGAGTATTCGTATACGGCGCACACAAATTCAATTGGTTTGCGGGATTACCCGATAGATCTTAACAATCGGGATTCGTTTCGCATCGCGGTCATTGGTGATTCCTTCACGTATGGTTGGGGCGTGGACATCGAAGATGTCTGGGTGAAGCGGGTGGAACGCAGCCTGCGCGAAGCGGGTTTTGACGTGAAGGTGATCAACATGGGGCGTCCGGGGGCGGGATCAGTGTCCTATGCGGAACTGGCGGAGGAATCCCTGTCGCTCATCAAGCCGGACCTGGTGGTGATCGCCCTGCTCCATAACGATATGGCACATCAGGAGATATCGTGGCGGTCGCGGCTTATTGTGATTCCCCGTGAGACTGTGGGACGGTGTTTTCCCAACCTTGTTCGGCTGGCGCGGCAAGTTGCGGCAAGAGAAGGTACGCCTCAAATGCTCCCCGGGCAGGAGGCCTCGGCGGAAACGAACCGTCTTTCGGACGCCCGAGCGGCCCAAGCGGCGCTGGCGCGCCTCACAACAGCGGAACGCAAGCGATTTGACGCGCTGGAGCCGGTTGTTCGGGAAGCGTTTCTCGATGGACGCCTGAACCCGTTCATGGTCATTTCAGGCATTCAGGCATCGGGTATGTTTGTTTCCGATCTTGACCTGGGCGATTCGGATGTCAGGTCTGCCATCATGCGGCTGGGACAATGCTTGCGGCGCTTGCGGCGCGCGGCTGCCGCCGTGGACGCAGCGTGCATGGCGGTGATCATTCCCACCGGGCCGTATGTCAACGATCATCAATACCGGCATGTGCAGCGGCTGGGCTTTTTTGTAGAGGAACGCATGATCTGCACGGATGCGCCCGATCGCATCGCACTGCTGGCCTGCGAAAAAGCAGGCATCCCCTGCCACAGCGTCACGGAGGCGTTTCGCGCGCATAGTGACCGGACAGATCTCTATTTTCCCTTGGACGGCCACTTCGCTCCCGCCGGCCATCGCCTTTACGCGGACCTCGTCACGCCGATCATACAAACGGCCATAGCGGATAAGGCGCCGCGCCGCACTGGGGAGCAATCATGATCACGGGGAAGACACAGGCGATGATCATTTATGTGGTCCTCGCCGCTATTTTGCTTGTCGGGCTGGCGCTGCGGCTGTACCGGATTGGCGAGGAATCTGTTGACCACGAGGAATACGTCAGCGTGGTGCATCTGGATGCGCCGGATTTGATCACCTTTCTAAAAGACACCAACGCGCATTATCCCTATTCTGTGCCGATGCACACCTTCTTCCAATACCTCTGGACGCGCATTTTCGGCACAGACATCGTCCGAGTGCGCCTGCTCTACGTTTTGACAAGCCTGTTGTGCATCCCCGTGCTGTTCATGTTCACCCGGCGCTTTTTCGACGGGTGGCCGCGCGCTGAGATCGCCGCGCTGGGCGCGGCGGCCTGTTTCACCCTTTCCCCGGTACATGTATATCACGCCACCGAGGCGCGGCAATACCCGTTCTACGTGCTGTTCGCCCTGCTCTCGCTCTATTCCTTCGTGGAATTCCGGCGCAACCCGTCGCGCCGCTGGTTGCTGCTCAATCTCGCCGCCAATGTTTGCGTCATCTGGACGCATCTCTTCGGCGTGCTGGTGTTGCTGGTGGAGGGGGTGTTTCTGGCGGCGTGGTTGCGCAGCAGGTTGCGGCGGGTCTTGACCTGGGGAACGGCGCACGCGGTGATGGCGATTCCGTGGGTGTGGTGGGTGTTGCGCATTGACGTGCCCGCCGACGACAGCATTTATCTGTATTATCACAAAGTGCGTCTGAGCACGCTGCTTTGGGACACATTCGCGGACGATGCGCTCTTTGTCATCCGCCTGTATCCGCACCCGGCGGCGAACGCCTGGCACTGGGTATCGGACGACCTGGCGCAATGGATCATCCACATCCGGCCCTGGTTCGGGTGGCCGCTGGTGGCGGTCTTTGCATGCGCGTCGTTCTGGGGCGGCTGGCGGATGCTGCGCGCGGTGTTTTCGCAACGCGGCGATGAATCCGGCGGCGCGCAGGACGCTTCCTGGAGCGAATACGCGCTGTTGCTGCTGTGGCTGATCGGTCCAGTGTTTCTGCTGGGGATATTGACCAATCTCTGGTTTCCGTGTTACGCCAACCGCTACACCATGTTCTCGTCGCTGGCGCTGTATGTGTTGATGGGCGGGGCCTGGGCGGCGTTGCCGCGTTGGATGTGGCGGGCGGCGACGGCGGCATTGTGCGCCATCCTCTACGCCTACCAACTTTCGCTGTACCTGCCGGGACCAATCCGCACCGACTGGATTTCGGCGGCCCGGCTGATCGCGCAGGAAGGCCAACCGGATGACATCATTCTGGTGCAGGACCCGTTCTGGCGTCCGGAGTTTGAGTGGAACCAGGGACCGTCGGCGCATCCCGTCGCCGACGCCTTCCATCGCGATACGCTATGCGACATGGCGCATTTCCTGTTCTCAGTGATGGATGCCGCGCCGCCGGAGACGCGCCGGCGCGGCCTTTGGGTGTTGCTGGTGGACGATGGGGGTTTTTTAAACATCGGCGAATTTGACGCCTGTCTGGAGAATCACGGGGTGGTGTACCGCCGAAAAGTCTTCCAGGGGGAACGATGGATGGCAACGTATGCGTTGGAGACCGGGCCTGATTGGACGCCCTCGGAAGGGGCTGCGCGCGATGTTTCCGAAGACATTCTGGCCGCAGCGGCGCTAATTGCCGCACACCCGCAGTATGCCGTAAGGATGTTGGAGGACAATATCGTCAAGCACATTCCGGACCATATGGGCGGTTGCTATTTTCGGATCGGACTGGTCCTGGCCAAGCATCATTCCGTGTTCCCGGCGGCAGCCGCGATGACCGAAGGTATCCGCTTAAATCCCGATTATCTTGCCGTACTGCATGTGATCGTCGAATCCATCCGGCAGGAGAAGCATTTATTCAACGACATTCGAGAAAAAGGTCCGACTTGATCGACACGTTTGAACAAAAGAACCATAAGAAAGGCTTCGGGACACTTTTGATCGGCGCGCTCCCGATTGCGGGGTTGTTTCTTCTGTGCGGGGCCGTCCTGTGGCTTGGCGTGCGCGCGACGCGCCATACCGATTGGCCGGACCCGCATGAGTATGACATTCTTCGGGACATCGGCATTGCACAGTCCATGCTGGACGGGCGCTACCCGGAAGACCATGTTTATCCGGGCGAAGTGCAGTGGTACAACCCCGGCATCGGCGCGTTGCTCGCGGCGGGCAGTTGGATTTCCGGGACGCCGCCGCCGCTGGTGGCGGCGCGTCTCGGCGCTTTTCTGAACATCCTGCCGCCGCTGATGTTCTTTGTCTTGGTGTCGGTATTATTTGACCGATGGACGGCGCTGGCCGCCGTCTCGTTTTTTCTCTTTTCCAAAGGGGCGTGGACCGCGCCGTGGATGTTCGCCAGTTACACACCGTGGCTGCTGGCGGCCAATTTCGCGCTCGCGCCGCTCTTCGCTGCATTCGCCGCGCTTGTGAAAGCGATGGAGACGGATTCCCGACGCTGGTACGTGGTGGC
>CAZLII010000247.1:0-6809 GCA_964559065.1 uncultured Nitrospirales bacterium
CCATGTCCGCGTTGAAAAGCAGTTGGTCCGGAATCTGCACGTCAATGACCTTGCCCGACGCGCACATCCGCTCCGTGGTGTAGATTTGCGTTTGCGCCGTCACGGTCCGCGTCATGCCGAACCAGCGGTGTATCACCTCGATGAACATTCCCAGCGTGAGCATGTTCAGCCCGGAGAGGCGGTGGTCCTTGCGCCAATGCAGCGGGGCATTCGAGTCCACATTCGCCCCGGAAAGCCCCTGCACCCGCACCAGATGAACCTTGCCCAGGGTTCCCTCCCGCAACAGGCGCGCGATCGTCTTGTCAACGCTCAGACCAAAGGGCACCGGGCACAACGCCGCCACCTTGCCCGAGTCCCGCGCCGCCGCGCACATCTCCACCGCCTCGTCGTGGTTCATCGCCATCCGCGCCTGGCAGAACACATGCTTCCCCGCCGCCAGCGCCGCCACGCTCACCGGACGGTGCAGGTACGGCCATGTTCCAATGACCACCGCATCCACATCATCGCGCTTCACCAGTTCCCGCCAGGTCCCACAGACCGTCGGAATGTTGAATTCCCGCGCCGCCGCGGCGCTCGATGCCTCCGTCCGGTTCCCCACCGCCGAAAACTGAACGCCCTCAATCTGTGAAAAGCCCGGCACATGCCGCTGCCGGCAAATGCCGCCCAAGCCCACAAACCCAATCCGAATCGTCTCCATGCCGCTTTTGCGCCTTTCCTTCCCGCTATTCACCGCCACGCAGCCCTGCCGCATACGCATGCCGCGTCTGCTCCCCGATTCATATCTTCCCCTATGGTACGGCCAGACGCCCCCACAATCAAGGCGCAACAGCGCCTCCCCGTAGACCTCGTTGCACCGCTCCTGCGGTGCAACGTTCCCTTACGGCGCTTTACGGCACTCCGCGCCGTAAAAGCAAGGCGTTAACGTCTTGCGCACAAAGACATGTGCGGCAGCAGGGCAGATGCGACGCAGGAGCGTCGCGGTAGTGCGTGACACCGCAGGAGCGGTGTCACGAGGCATACTATATTTGGAAACGATATCAAGAAACTGCTTTCCGTATTGCCGAAAACGGTGGATTCTTGCATAATTTAAGACATTTGAGCCAGTTACGCGATATTCGACTTCGCGGGTAATGGCTTTCCCGAAATGAAATTTGGGGAACGGGGGGTAGGAAATCTGTAAAAACGGCGTGCGCCGGGTTGCACTTTTGTTCAGGACTGGGTAAAATGAGATTGGAGCAACGAGGAGATCGGCGAGATGGACCGCAAGAAACTGCTTTGCGCAATGGCGCTGTGCCTGGCGCTCTGTGTGGCCTTGGCGATGTGGACGGAACTCGCATCTGCGCAGCGGGGTGACCTGGGCATGGACAAGGAACTGGCTTCCAAGAAGGGCGTGGGAGGTTCCCTGGCGAACAAGCAATTTGACAAGGATAAACTCCCCGGCCGTTGGAAGATCAGTTTCGGCGTTGGTTCCATCATCCTGGCGATTGCCGTGGTAAAGTATCTCTGAGGAATCCGGAGATTCCTGATTTGGCGGGGGCGCCCGAATCGGGCAGACGGGCATCGCCCGAGGGAGAATCTGCGTGAAGGAATCCATTTTGGTGCTGGACGACGAACCCAGCATCTTGGAGATCCTCAGCCAATACCTTTCCGAAGAAGGGTATCCCTGCGATTTGACCCTTTCGGCGCATGAGGCGCTTCGCCTGCTCCAGGAAAAATCGTACAGCCTGCTGCTCACCGATCTCCGGATGAAGGAGATGCACGGTATCGAGGTGGTGAAACGCGCCAAGGCGATGGACGAGAACCTGGCGGTGATCGTCATTACAGCGCATCTGGAGGTGCAAAACGCCATTGATGCGATGCGCGCGGGGGCCGACGATTATCTGCTCAAGCCCTTCAATCTCAGCGAAGTCTCGCTTGCCATTGAACACGCCCTGGAACGCCGCCGCCTTGTCATCGAAAACCGCCGTCACCAGGAGGAGTTGGAACGCCGGATCAAGGAAGCCACGGCGGATGTGGAGCGGACCAATCGCGAACTGCGCCGCACCAAGGAATACCTGGAGAATCTGCTGAACAGTTCGGTTGATGCCATTCTCACAGTGGGCCGGGACCGACGCATTTCCTACGCCAACCAGGGTACTTCCGCGATGCTCGGCTATGCCAATGAAGAATTAATCGGCGCGCCCGTGGAACAGTTTTTCGCCGGGAAAATGGAGGAGGCGCAGTATTTGCGGCGCATGCTCCGGGAAGGAAAAGTGCTGCAGAACTACGAGACCGAACTGATTCACAAGAATGGCGATCAGATACCCATCAACATGTCCATCTCGATGGTGAAAGACACGGACGGCACGGTGAAGTCCATTTTGGCCATCTGCAAAGACATCACCCATCAGAAGCAGTTGGAGCGCGAACTCAAGGAAATGTCCATCAAGGACGGCCTGACGGGGCTGTATAATCAGCGGTATTTCTATGATCGCCTCGAAGCGGAAATCGAGCGCGCCAAACGTCAGGGACACCCGCTTTCCCTGCTATTGTTTGATATCGATCAGTTCAAGCAGTACAATGACTGCCACGGACATTTGGAAGGCGACAAGGTGTTGAAGACGGTGGCGAAGGTGGTGCTCGATTGCACCCGCGAGCACGTGGACGTGGCGTTCCGTTACGGCGGCGATGAGTTTACGGTGATCCTGCCCGAAGCTAACGAGGCGCAGGCGCTTGCCATTGCCGAGCGTATTCGCGCCACCTTCGAGGCGCGCCGTTTTGATCATCTGACCCTGAGCATCGGCCTGATGTCGCACACCAAAGGCAGTTCATTGCGTTCATTCATCCGCTTCACCGACGCCATGATGTACGATGCGAAGCGGTCGGGCGGCAATCGCGTGCTGGTGTGGAATCCGTCGAAAAATTTGGAACAGGACGAAAGCGAGGAAACAGGACGGGAAACGGCATGAAATTCGGCATTTGCAGCGAAATTTTCAAAGAGTGGAACAACATCGAGCGCACCATCGCCTATGTGAAACAGGTCGGCTATGACGGATTGGAAATCGCCCCGTTCACCTTGGCGCAATACGTGACGGAGATTCCCGGCGAAACGCGGCGGCAGATCAAGTCCTGCGCGGAACGGGAAGGACTCGACATCCTCGGCATCCACTGGGTCTTTGTCGGTCCGGAAGGGGTGCATTTGACCCATCCCGATCCAGCCGTCCGGGCCTTTACGGCCCAATATCTCCAGGACCTCGTTCATTTCTGCGGCGATATCGGCGGAAAAATCCTGGTCTTCGGATCGCCCAAACAGCGCAATGTCGGGCGCGATGTCACCTACAATCAGGCCTTCGGCTATGCCCGGGAAATCTTTGAACAGGCCATGCCGGTCTGCGAACGGCGCGGCGTCACCATCTGCATGGAACAACTCACGCACCTGGAGACCAATTTCTGCCAGACTGTCGAAGAGACGGTGGAATTGATCGAAGCGGTGAATCATCCCAATTTTCAGTTGCAGTTGGATGTGAAGGCGATGGCCTTTCAGGCGAAACCCCGCCCGGAATTAATCCGGGAAAATGCGCGTTATCTCAAGCATTTCCATGCCAATGACGAGAACCTGAACGGCCCCGGCTGGGGCGAGGTTGATTTCGGCCCCATCTTCGAGGCGCTAAAGGACATCAAGTACAAGGGCTATGTGTCGGTGGAGGTCTTTCGCTTTGAGCCGGGACCGGAGGCCATCGCAACAAAAAGCCTCGAATACATGCGCAAATTCGTGTGACGGCGCATGCTGAAATGTCCTTTGGCATTTCACCGCGATGCGAGGGGGCCTGCGGCTGCATGAAAGTATGCGATTCCATGGCGATTCATGATGAACCCGATCCGTTTGTTTTGTTCCGGGGATGGTATGCCGAGGCGGCCGCATGCCCGGCCATTGACGATCACACTGCGATGGCGCTTGCCACAGCCGACGCCAAAGGACGGCCCGACGTCCGCATGGTGCTGCTCAAGGATTGGACCGCACAGGGCTTCGTCTTCTACACGAATCTGGACAGCCCCAAAGCCCGGCAACTCGCGGACAACCCGCAAGCCGCCCTCTGCTTCCACTGGATGCCGTTGGAGAAGCAGGTGCGCATTCAAGGCTCGGTCGTCCCGGTCACCCCGGAAGAGGCCGACGCCTACTTCGCCTCGCGCGAGCGCCTCGCCCAGATCGGTGCCTGGGCATCCCGGCAGTCGCAACCCTTGGCGGGACGCTTTGAATTGGAACGCCGCGTCACACGGTGCGTCGCCCGTTTCGGGCTCAGCGCGGTCCCCCGTCCGCCGTTCTGGTCCGGATTCCGTCTGCGCCCCGACCGCATGGAATTCTGGTTGAAGCAACCTTATCGTCTCCACGATCGCGTACAATATGAGAAAATAGAGGAAGGCTGGATCCGGAAACGCCTGTTTCCATAGCCGGTGTTTGGATTCTTCATGTTTTTGGGGCTGTTTGGGTGTTGAAGGGGCGCGTCTGCCCTGTGTTTTTCGAACCTCTCGCGCAAGGAACGCGCAACTAGGGCAGTTGCGCAAAGGCCTGTGGCCCAAAAAATGAATTGCATCAGTGGGGGATTTTCAGTAGAATGCGGGTGGGATTTCATAACGAACGGTAGGTAAGACAAGGGGATGTGAATGAATCAAGAGAATCATGAAGCCAAAGCCGCCAACCTTGCGGAAACGAAACTGCTGGCAAGCGCATTGCGTCTCTTCTCTGAAAAGGGTTATGAAGGCACCAGCATCCGTGAGATTATTGAAGGAGCAGGGGTGACGCGGCCGGTCTTATATTACTATTTTCAGAACAAGGAAGACCTTTTCTGTCGGCTCGTGGAGACAAAATTCAACGAGTTGACGATGGAAATCCGGAATGTCAGCGAGCGTGTTCACGGGAGCAAGGCGCGGTTAAAGGCCATCATACGGACCACCTTCATGCTTGCGGAAAACAATCCGGAAGCGGCCCGGCTGATTTTGCAGGTGTTTTTCGCCCCGCCGCAGCAGGGGCCGCCAATCAACCAGGCGCATCTGGGCAAGAAGCGGTTTCGGCTGATTGAAGAGATTATGCGGGACGGATTGCAGAGCAGGGAACTCGCCGGAGGAGACGCCCAAAGCCTTGCATTGGCGTTTTTGGGTATTATGGATATGTTCGTCATGGCCAAATACACCCGCCCGGAGACGCCGCTGACCCCGGAGTTGGGGGACGGCCTGGTGGAGTTGTTCTTTCATGGAGCGGAGTATCGGGAGCATCCGCCGATGTCGCTGGTGAGTCCCTATGCATCCGCGTTTTCTTCCTGAAGAATACGCTGCCATGACCGATCGTCCTGTCGCAAGGGGATGATCACAAGAGAGTGAAACGGAAAATGAAACGGGTTGTGAGCGTTATCATCTGTCTGTCGTTACTGGGGGTGTGCGGCGGCGTCATTTATGCGGTGGCGGACCATGTATCCCGGAGCCGCCCCGGCTTGGAGCCGTCGCAGGACGGTAAGGTGACGAATGTTCAGGTGCAGGTGCTCGAGGCGGTAACGGTCGAAGATGTGATCCCATTGACGGGGCGGATTGATCCATGGGAGCGCATCGCAATTAGTTCGGAATGCGTTGGAAACATCGAATGGCAGGGGGTGGAAGAGGGCGACATAGTCGTCCCTGGTCAGGAGTTGTTCCGCGTGGACACAACGGCCATCCAGACCAGTTATGAGCAGGCGGTTGCCCGCCGGAATCTTGCCGTACAGGAATTGGAGCGCATCCAGAACCTTCGCCGCGACGGCATTGAGTCGCCCCAGGCGCTGGACCGCGCCATCGCCAACCGGGATGTGGCGCAAGCGGATGTGGATGCCGTCAAGATTCGATTGGACAAAAGCATCGTGCGCGCCCCGATAGGCGGAGTCGCGGACAGGGTATATCGCAAGAAGAACGAGTTTGTGGACGTGGGAGCGCGGCTCGTGGATATCATTCAGGTGAACCGGGTGAAAGCGCTCGTTGGGATTCCCGAACGTGACGTGCCCGGCTTTACTGTGGGAGACACCGTGACCCTGACACTGGACGCCCATCCCGGCGAGACTTTCCAGGGGCGCATTCATCGCATCGCTGCATCCGCCGATATGACCACGCGGACGTTTAACACGGAAATCGAATTGGACAACGCTCCTGGTCTGCTCAAGCCCGGCATGACCGTGCGCGCGCGGCTGCTGCGCGGCATCTATCCCGATTCCATTGCCGTGCCCATCTTTTCCGTGCTGTCCATCCAGAACCAGCGGCTGGTCGTGGTGGAGGAGAACGGCGTGGCGCGCATTCGTCCGATTGAGGTGGGCGTGCTGGAAGGTGATCAGGTGCAGGTGACACAGGGGCTGAAACCGGGCGACCGGCTGATCGTTGTCGGCCACCGTGACCTGCGCGACGGCGACCGGGTGCAGGTGACATCCGAGATTGCCGGATGAAGATTAATGACATCGCGATAGACCGTCGTATCACGGTGTATGTGTTGTTGCTCCTCATCCTGATCACAGGGGTCTATGCCTACGTCGTGCTGCCCAGGGAAAGCAACCCGGAAATTGTGATTCCCATCATTCTGGTGCGCACGATCTACGAAGGTGTGACGCCAAGCGACATGGAATCGTTGGTCACCATCCCCATCGAACGCAAACTGACCGGCCTGGCTGGGGTGAAAAAAATCGAATCCACCAGCGCACAGGGGCTTTCCGTCATTTCAATCGAATTCGAGGCGGACGAGGATATTGACGCGGCGCTGCAGAGGGTCCGCGACAAGGTGGACCAGGCCAAGCAGGATTTGCCCACGGAAGCGGAGGACC
>CAZLII010000248.1:0-6786 GCA_964559065.1 uncultured Nitrospirales bacterium
CACTTCTGCGTATTTCCGCATCGTCTTTCGGAATCTATTTTGGACAACAGTGAAACCGATCCTTGGTCCACGTGCCAACTACAGTCCAATCGCTATTCAGATGAACAGGCCCATCCCATTCAAAATCCTCGTGCCAGACCAATGCCTCTTTGTGGCCGGAGTCGGGGCGCGCGGTCTCGAAGAGGCCGCCGCGGAGATAGAGATGCCCTTCCGAGGTGAAAAAGGCGAACGGCGCGCCGCTCGCGGTCTTCACGCAGCCGACCGAAGGTCTCCCGCTTGTGCGCAAAGCAACTGCCGCGCATAACGGGTCAGAAACGGCATTCCTCATGTTGTCAGTAGCCTGTTGTTGCGCCTTTGCGTCTTCGCGTTGAAGAAATTCCTGAAATAAACGCAAAGGCACGGAGACGCAAAGACAAGGACATGGCGTAACGAAAATCTTTTGTGGATTTCGTTGATCCCCCGCGTCCGTGATGAAACTGGTTGTTCACACTTTCCTCATTTACTTTAGCACCATCGGTTTGCCTTGTCAAGGGTTTTTTTGGGGGACTTTCGGATGGCGCCGGGGCCTCTGCCTTTCGTGTGTGTCAACACTGCACTTTTTTGGCGTGCGCCGTCTCTTCGGCGCTTTGGCTGGGTTTTCCAAGCCGCCCTCCTCAAGCCAGCCAAAGCGCCGAACAGACGGCGCACTCCAAATGAGGATGCGGCAAGATGCCGCATCTACGTTGACAAAAAAGCAGACGCGGCATCCTGCCGCGTTCCTTAGGTGCGGATTTGGGGCAATAATCCTTAATTGTGTCTTTGCGCCTTCGCGTTGAAAATTCCTGAAATAAACGCAAAGACGCGGAGGCGCAAGGCCGGTTTGCAGGGCGGGGGAGCGACGTGCAATAATTGGGTTCCTTGATTTTCCCTTTTCAGTATAACCCCGAAAAAGCCCAATAAACGCAAGCAAAGGAGCGAATCGCATGTCGCAAATGAGCGGAAAAGTACTGATCGCGCAGGGTGGCGGCCCGACGGCGGTGATCAATCAGAGTCTTGTGGGCGCGGCGCTGGCGGCGCGGCAGTATCCACAGGTCACGCATGTCTATGGCGCGCTGCACGGGGTGCGCGGGGTGGTCAACGAGGAATACATTGACCTGACGGAAGCGACGACGCACAACCTGGAGATGGTGGCGCAGACGCCGTCGTCGGCGCTGTTGTCCACGCGTGACAAGCCGGACGCGGCGTATTGCCACAAGATATTCGAGGCATGCCAGGCGCACAACATCCGCTATTTCTTTTACATCGGCGGCAACGACAGCGCGGACACGTGCCGGATAGTCAGCGAAGAGTCGAAGAAGGCGGGGTATGAACTGCGGGTCATCCACATCCCGAAGACGATAGACAACGATTTGCGGGTGACGGACCACTGTCCGGGCTACGGTTCGGCGGCGAAGTTTGTTGCGCAGGCGTTTGCGGGGGCGAACCTCGACAACCGGGCGATCCCCGGCGTGTACATCGGCGTGGTGATGGGGCGGCACGCGGGCTTCCTGACCGCGGCGTCGGCGCTGGCGCGGAAATTCCCCGATGACGGCCCGCATTTGATCTATCTGCCGGAACGCCCGTTCCATAAGGACCGGTTCCTGGCGGATGTGAAAAGGGTTCACGACGAATACGGGCGCTGCGTGGTCGCGGTTTCCGAGGGCATTGTCGGGGAAGACGGCAAGGCCATCGCGGAGCAGTTCACGGGCGGCGAAAAGGACTCGCACGGCAACGTCCAACTGTCGGGTACGGGCGCCTTGGGCGACCTGTTGAGCGAGTGGATCAAGTCCGGGGTGTCCATCAAGCGCGTGCGCGCCGATACGCTGGGCTACCTCCAGCGGAGTTTCCTGGGCTGTGTGAGCGAGGTGGACCAGTGCGAGGCGCGGGAAGTGGGCGAGAAGGCGGCGCAATACGCCGTCCGCCACAACCAGGACGGGGCGGTGGCGATCCGGCGCATCGGCGATTATTCCGTGGAGTATTTCCTCACGCCGCTGGAAACGGTGGCGCGGCTGGCCACGGAAATGCCGGATGAATACATCAACAGCGAAGGCAACGACGTGACCGAGGCGTTCCTGCGCTACGCGCGGCCGCTGGTCGGCGCAATGCCGGTTGTTGAACGCATCCAGGCGCCGATGGTCGAGAAAATCCTGAACAAAAAATAGGACGCGAAGCAGGCATTCGTCCACAAGCGGTTGATTTCCGGGAAATTGCCGCCTATGATACGCGCTTTCCGCAGGATTCTCGCCGGAATTGTTTTCTACAGTGAAAGGGACGTGGATGTCCCCCTCCGGGCGGGTATGGGTTCACCTTTTGCATGAACGGATTCGTTTGATCCATGAGAAGAAACATTGTACATGAAGGCGCGAAGAATCTAAGTTATGAGATTCGCGAAATTGTCACGGTGGCGCGGCAAATCCGCGATCTGGGCCGGGAAATCACCTGGGAGAATATCGGCGATCCGATCGAAAAGGGCGAGGAACTCAACCCGTGGATTCGCGAGATTCTGCGCGACCTGCTGGAACAGCCATCGAGTTACGGCTATTGCGACACGGCGGGCGTGCGTGAGACGCGGGAGTTTCTCGCGGGCGTGGTGAATACGCGGGGCAATGGGACGAAAATCACCACGGATGACATCATCTTTTTCAATGGCATCGGCGATGCCGTGGCAAAGGTCTATGGATTTCTGAAACGGGAGGCGCGGGTGCTCGGCCCTTCCCCGGCGTACAGCACGCATTCCTCGGCGGAAGCCGCCCACAGCGGCTATGAGCATGTCACGTATCAACTGGACCCCTATAACGGCTGGCTGCCGGACTTGTACGACATCCGCAACAAGGTCAAGTACAACGATTCCATCGCGGGCATCCTGCTCCTGTCGCCGGACAATCCCACGGGCGCGGTTTATCCGCGCGGCCTTCTGGAAGAGATCGTCAAGATCGCCCAGGAATACAACCTCTTCATGATCGCCGACGAGATTTATTCGCATATCGTTTACGAGGGCAATCCGCATCTGCACATGAGCCAGTGGATTGACGACGTGCCCGCGATTTCGATGCGCGGCATCAGCAAGGAATACCCGTGGCCGGGCGCGCGCTGCGGCTGGATCGAGGTCTTGAACAAGCACCGCGACGAGAACTTCGCCACTTACGTGGACAGCCTGCTCGCCGCAAAGCGGCTGGAGGTCTGCTCCACGACGCTGCCGCAGATGTCCATTCCGCGCGTCATGGGCGATCCGCGCTATGCAGACCATCTCCGGCATCGCGCGGAGTTGTTCAATCAGCGCGCGGACGAAGCGATGGCGGCGTTTCGGGGATGCGACGCCGTGGTGGTGAACAAACCCGGCGGCGCGTTCTACTTCACGGTGATGTTCAAGGACGGCGTGCTGAACAACCGGCAGCGGCTGCCCATCGAGGAACCAGCCATCCGCGCCCACATCGAGAACCTCGTGCGGAACGTCTCGCCGGACAAGCGTTTCGTGTATTACCTCATGGGCGCTTATGGGATTGTCGTCGTCCCGCTCACCGGATTCCAGTGCGAGCATGAGGGGTTCCGCATGACCCTCCTGGAGACCAACGACGCCAAGCGCGCGTGGATACTCAAGACGCTCCGCCAGGCCATTGACGAATACGTCGCCACCGGCTGAAACCTGTACTCCAGAACTTTGAAACGCCGCGTTTATTGTGTGCCACTGCGTGCGGCGACCACTTCCAGGGCCACCCGCTCCAATTGCTCGGCGACATGGCTGGGACGGTATTCGTTGAGGGCGGTTTCGCGGGCGCGCGCGCCGAGTTCGGCGCGGAGGCGGTGGTCGTTCATGAGGCGCAGGAGCGCGTCGGCGAAAGCCTGTGCATCGTTGTCAGGCACGATGAGGCCGGTTTCCTCGTGGGTGATGGGGTACGCGGCGCTCTGGCAGGCGACGATGGCCTTGCCAGCGGCCATGGCGTTCAGGAGTTTGATCGGATAGCCCGACCAGGACACGCGGGGCACGGCGAAGACGGAATCCTGGGCGAGCAGGCGCTTGAGCGAATCGAAGCCGGGCGTGGGCACGATTTCCGCCCCCGGCAGGCAGGCCTGCTGGGCCGTCGCGATCACCAGCCGCGCTTCAGGTTTCGCCTTGCGCACGAGGGCCATTGCTTCGAAAAGCAGTCCGATGTTCTGGTAGGCGTCGAGGTTGCCGGTATAGAGCACGGGCGGGGTGTCGCGGGTCGGGGTGACGGGATCGAAACGGTCAGCATCCACCGACGGCGGTACGATGACGACCTTGTCATGCGGGCATCCGCGCACGATGAGGTGGCCGGCGAGCCGCCGGTGCGGCACCACCACGCGGTCCGCGCGCCTGGGAAAGGTGCGGTCGAGCCAGCGCCCCAGCCACGCCGGCAGGGTCTTCCAGCGGAAGTAGTAGGGCAGTTCATCCGACATGGCGTTGTGCGCGTGATAGAGGATGGGCCGCACGCCTGCCGCCAGCGCCACCAGCAGCGCCTCGTAGTTGTGCGCGCAGACCAGGTCAATCCGCGCTTCGCGCACCACGCGCCGCAGCGTGAACGCAAGCGCCACATCCAGCGCGGGCTTTGCGAGGAACGGCCCG
Organism: uncultured Nitrospirales bacterium; assembly: GCA_964559065.1. Classification (GTDB taxonomy): domain Bacteria; phylum Hydrogenedentota; class Hydrogenedentia; order Hydrogenedentales; family CAILVY01; genus CALEDJ01. The sequence continues at coordinate 4,601 of CAZLII010000248.1, forward strand.
GCGTCCGTGCGCGCGTCGCCGGGGATGCGGCGGCAGCGGTGGATGGGCAGCCCGGTCGTGTCCTTGCCGATGCCGTGCCCGTAAACGACCAGGTGCACCTCGTGTCCCCGGCTGCGCAGCGCGAGCGCGTTGTCGCGCAGAAAGACCTGCGACCCCTGCGGCACGGGATAGGGGCATGCGCCCAGCATGGCGATGCGTAGGCTCATTCGTAATACCCCAAGGCGCGCAACCGCTTCTCGATCCGCGCCTCCTCTTCCGGCGCATAAGGTTGCGCCTCGCCGGACTGGGGCGGGCCTGCGCCGCCTTCCGGCGCATCCGCGCCTGCCGCGATGTCGCCCAGCAGCGGGCGTCCGTCCATCTCCGGCGCGGGCACGCCCAGCGCCGCCAGCACCGTCGGCGCGATGTCCTCCAGCGATGCCGTGGTCTTGTTCGCCCGCTCCGAGAGAAAGAGGACGCCCATGGGACGATGGTTGCCGTTCATTCCGCGCTCCCTGCCGCCGGCCGCTTCATCCGGCCGGATGCGCCGGAAGGACGGGCCGCCCCGCGCCCGCAGGCACGAATGCGAGTAGCCGTCTTCCAGCGCGAGTTCGACGATGATGTCCGGCGCTTGTTCCACGTATGGTCCTTCGTACAAGGTTGCGCGCGGCCATGCCCGCGCCACCGGCGGCCACGCCTCCAGCCGCGCACACAACTCTTCCACCACCGTGTCATACTCCGGCGGGTCCACGCACCCCTGCGGGTCCCTGCCCCGGAGATTGATACGGATTGAAGGAAAATAGTTCAACTCCTCCGACCAGGCCCGCGTGCGCCGCCAGTCAATGCCGCCGAACCGCGCGCGACTCTCCGCGCGCGCCGCCAGCGGGCGCAACCTGCGAAAGGCAACCCCGCGCCAGTGGCCGGGGACCAGCGTCAGCGCCAGCCATTTCAACGCGCCGCCGCTGCCCGGCGTAAAGCGGAGATATCCCTGTTCGGCCAGCCAGTTGTTGAGGTGGACAACGCCCGTGCCCGCGCCGCCGAAACCGTGGTCCGACACCACCGCCACGGTGACCTCGTCGCCCGCCGCTTCCATCAGGCGGCCCACGGCGTCGTCCAGCCGCTGGTACACGGCGCGGATGGCGAATTCCATGCCCGGACGGTGGCGCGGCGAATCCGGATCATGAAACATCCAGAAATGATGCGCCGCCGTATCGGATTCGCCGAAAACCGCCATAAAAAAATCCCACGGCTCGCGCCGCAACAGTTTGCATGCGATTGCGGCCTTTTTGTCCACGCCCTCCAGGAGCGACGGCAGCGCGCGCGCATGCCAGCGCGGGCCGATGTTGTCCTCCTGGAAATCCGCGAAGCGCCATCCCTTCACTTCCGGGTAGAGAATCGGCGGATAGACGAACGACGGGTCAATCCGGGTCGCCACCGGCGAATCAAAGCCCGCCACCATGAATCCGTTCACCTTCTCCGGCGGATAGGTCGCGGGTACGCCAAGAATGCCCACGCGCTTGTCCGCCTTGGAGAGAATATCCCAAAGCGCGGGCGCTTTCCGGTAACTTGAATTGACGAAGCGCAACGCATGCGCCCCCGGGACCGGCTCCGTGAAATCGAATATGCCGTGACGCCCCGGATTCACCCCCGTGACGCAGGTCGTCCACGCGGGAAAAGTCGCGGGCGGCGTGGTGCTCCGCAATGGCATGTACGCGCCGCGATCGCGCAAACGCGCCAAATGCGGCAGACGGCCTTCCGCCATCCACCGCTCCGTCAATACCGGATCGAAACCGTCAAGTCCTATCAGCAGAAAACGCGCCATAAGGCGATTGTAACAAAGCGCCGCCATGCCGCGCACAGCCAACGCAGCAGGCTACCGCGCCGTGTTCTTGGCGGCGATTTGTGATCATTGTTCGCACACAGACCCACAGCGCGGAAAATGGGGACTGTACCAAGCGAGCGCGCATCGCGCACGAGACGGGACTGTCCCCGTGTTCCCCCGTACACCCGCCCTTGACCAGAGACGCCAAGCGCCGAGGGGGGCTTGTATTAGGAGACCTTGCGGACTCGGTGGCGTGGCCGGTCAGGAGACCAGCCACAACAAAAAGAGGAGACCACCGTTCCAGGCCCAAGTCGTCCCTTGGATTTCAGTGCCCCACACGGGGTAGCCCCTTACCGGCCCAAGGGGCCGGGATTCCTTAGCCCAGGGC
>CAZLII010000249.1:0-6786 GCA_964559065.1 uncultured Nitrospirales bacterium
TTGACAGGGCGCATTTGCAGCAGGCGTTGGACAGCGCGCCCGCCGGGGTGCAGGGCTATCGCGATTTCCGCGAAGTGCTCGCGCGATCGGACATTGACGTGGTGCATATCGCCACACCACCTCACTGGCACGGCATCATGTCCGTCATGGCCGCCGAAGCGGGCAAGGACATCTGGTGCGAGAAACCCATGACCCGCACCATCGGCGAAGGCCAAAAAGTGGTGGAAGCGGTCCAGCGCAACAAGCGCATCTTCCGCCTCAACACCTGGTTCCGCTTTCAGAGCGATTTCTACGGCTTCGGCACGACCGTCGCGCCCATCAAGAAACTGGTGGACAGCGGCATGCTGGGCTGGCCGCTCAAGGTCAAGGTGAGCCGAAAGACCGGCTTCGACTTCAAGTTCCAGTGGGTCGGCAAGACCGACCTGCCGCCGGAGCCGGCGCCGGAAGTCCTCGACTACGACATGTGGCTGGGACCCGCCCCCGTCAAGCCCTACCACCCCCACCGCGTCCACAGCACTTTCCGGGGCTATTGGGATTACGACGGCGGCGGCCTGGGCGACATGGGGCAGCATTATCTCGACCCCGTGCAATACCTCCTGAACAAAGACGATGACAGTCCAATTTATGTCGAGGTGGACGCGCCGCAGCAGCACCCGGACGCGGCGGGCCGATGGCGGCGCATTCGCATGCAGTACGCTGACGGCTGCGAAATCACTCTCGAAGGGGAGGGCAGCGAAACCGACGGGCCGTATATCGAAGGTCCAAAGGGGAAACTCTTCAAGGGATTTGAATCCGATATACCAAACCTGAAAGCGAAAGTCGCGCAGTTGCCCGACCCCGAACCGCAGGTGACGGATTTCGCGCAGGCCGTCCGCACCCGCCAGACCTTCGCCCTTAACGCGGCCAACGGCCACCGATCCTGCACCCTGGTGAATCTGGGGATCATCGCCGTGCGCCTGGGGCGGAATCTGCAGTTTGATCCCGTTACCCAGCAATTTCCAAATGATGAAATGGCAAACCGTCTCATCCACCAGCCGATGCGTGCCCCATGGCTGATCTGAAATGTATGCTTATCTCAAAAAGTATGAAAAGTGCTCATGATTCTCTGAGCAGACGAAGATGAATAACAGCGTTCGGACAAAGAGTTATGGAATAAGGATGGAAATGAGATGAAACATTGTTTTCAATGGATGATGCCGCTTGTTCTGATGTGGTCTTCCTTGGTTGTTGCCGAAGGCGCACTGGATGAACTCCTGCAACGTTTCCCGGGGCAGAATCAATCAGAAACGGAGCAACTTGCCAGAGAAGTGCTGCGCCACGGCCCGGGGACCATTGCGACCCTTTGCGGCATGCTGCGCCCCTTCAGCGCGGAAGATGATTCGGCGGCGCAGTTTGCGTTGAACGCAATCACGGTGTATGCCACGCGCCCGGATGTGTCGGAATCGGAGCGGTTGGCCGTGGTGAAGGGCTTGCTGCTTGGCCTGGATGCGTCACAGGATTTGGAGGCCAAAGCGCTTATCATTCGCCAACTTCAGTTCTGCGGTAAAGAAGAAGCGGTGACGCCGTTGGCTGCATACCTGGGAGACGCACAACTGGGTGCGCCGGCTGCGCAGGCATTGACGACCATCGCCACGCCCGCCGCGGTGCGGGCGCTTGCCGATGCGTTGGGGCAGGCAGAAGGAGATCGTCGTCTTCCCCTGATTACGGCTTTGGGCGCGCTGCATCATCGTGAGAGCATTCCCGTACTGACGGCCTTGGCGGAGGATGAGGACGCTGTGGTGCAGTATGCGGCATCCCAATCGCTGGCGATAATTGCCGCCGCGCCGCCGCCCGAGACCCCGGAACCGTCGTATCCAACCGATTCGGAAGCGTGGCGGCGGATTGAGGCTGCGCTCAATGAAGCATCGGCGCTTGCGGCAGCGGGAAAGAGTCGTCAGGCGGCGCGCATGTTCCAACAACATGTCAGGGAATTGACCGACCCGGCGTATACGCCGTTGCGTAGCGCCGCCCTGCTCCAATTGGTTGACGTCCAAGGCAAGGGCAGCCTGAAGTATCTGCTGGACGCGATGAAAAGCGACAATCCCGACTATCGCGCTGCGGCCCTGGGGTGCGCAGGAAAGACTCCCGGTCGCGCCGCCACGCGGCGTTGGGTGAAAACACTGAACCGCGTTTCCCCCGAAGTGCAAATCGAAATCATCCGCATGTTGGGCGAACGTGGCGATCCTTCAGCGGTCCCGGCGCTGAAGCGCATGCAGAAAAACGCAGAGCCACAGGCTCAAAGAGCGATTGCAATTGCTTTGGTGTTGTTGCAGAAATAGCGCAGGCGTCTGCTTTCATGGCATTGTTGATGTTTGTATCAACGAATATCTCCAGAAGATCTTTAGCCGTCTGAAACATCTATAAAAATCGCGCTTGCTTTTGGACTGCGGTGGCTTGCCACCGCTTTCAGCCGGGCGGCTTGCCGCCCGGGCATCCAGGCAAGCCTGAACGAATAAAAGCGGTGGCAAGCCACCGCAGTCCAAAGAAAGGCGGAAGTCCTGTTGTGGCCGGTCTCCAGACCGTGCCACAACAGGGGGGTATAAAGGCGATGCGCCAGCAGGTCTTTCTCTTGCACCATAGGACCTGAAATGCTACCGAACACAGGGGATTGCGCGTGAAAATCGGTGTTGCACCGGAAATAACCTGGCGGCGGATAGTTCTGGTGACCCCGATTATCCTGCTGCTTGGCCTTGTGGGCGCATATGCGCTTGCGACGGGACCGAAGCATCTCGCGCAGTATCCCGACGCGGAGACTTCACCGTATCGGCTTCCCTGGCCCGCAGGAATCACCTATCGCTGCATCCAGAGCAACCGGGGCATTGTGAGCCACCGCCGCGTGGACCGTTTTGCCTATGACTTCTACATGCCGGTCGGGTCAGACATCTGCGCGGCGCGCGCGGGCGTGGTCGTCCGCGTGGTGGACCACCACGACGGAAACGGCTACAAATGGCCCAACAACCTGGTAATCATTGAGCACGAAGACAAGACTTTGGGCTGTTATGCGCATATCATGAAAGGCGGCAGCCGTGTCGCCATCGGCGACAAGGTGCAGCAGGGGCAGATCATTGCGGCCAGCGGCAATGTCGGGAACAGCATGATGCCGCACCTGCATTTCCACGTCAGCGCGCCGGACCGCAAGAGCACCCTGCCCATCGCCTTCGAAGACTGTGACCGTGACGCCGGCATCCCCCGCATGTTCAAGTCTTATACGTCAGGGAATGTCGTTTTCCTTGATGAATCTCGAGAATAGATGGCAACATGGCGCAATGGCTGTGAATACGCGCCAACGCGGAGGCGTGTGCAACAGATGCTCGCGGGAATTCTTGCAGGAATCGTAATGGGCATGGGAGGCGCGTCAGCCATGGAGACAATCATCGTTCCGGAGATTGAGGGCGCGTGGTGGCGGGTGGCATCGAACCCCGACCTTGGCGCATATACCCGGAAAGAACAGGAGCCGGTGGACTTTGCCATGTGGCAGGCCGCGGACGGCACATGGCAACTCTGGTCCTGTATCCGGCACACCGGCTGCGGCGGCCACACCCGCCTGTTCCATCGCTGGGAGGGACAACGCCTGACGGACCCCGACTGGAAGCCGATGGGCATTGCCATGGAAGCGCGACCGGATCTTGGTGAAACGCCGGGCGGTTTGCAGGCCCCGCATGTCATCCGGCATGACGGCATCTATCACATGGCCTACGGCGACTGGGAAAACATTTGCTTCGCCACCAGTCACGACGGCAAGACCTTCGAGCGTGTGGTGCGCGAAAACGGCAGGACCGGCGCGTTCGGTGAAGGTCCGGGCGCCGGCGCGCGAGACCCGATGCTCATCCGCATTGACGGGCTGTGGCACTGCTACTATACCGCGAACCCGCGCCTGGAGGGGGCGATTTACTGCCGCACCTCGCCGGACCTGGCGCAGTGGAGCCCCTCGTTTATCGTGTGTTGCGGCGGCCGCATCGGGCGGAATGCCTGGTGGGCGGAATGCCCCCATGTCGTGGAAGTCGCGCCCGGCGAGTTCGTGCTGTTCCGCAACCAGTTCTACGGGGAAGGGGCGCGCAACTACGCCTACTATTCGCGCAACCCGCGCAATTTCGGCGTTGACTGCGATGCGAACCGCGTCGCCCGGCTCCCCATCGCCGCACCGGAGATCATCCGGGATGAAGGGCGGTGCTATATCGCCGCGCTGACCCCGAAACTGGACGGTATCCGGGTGGCGCGGCTGCGCTGGGTGCGCCGACCATTCCTGGGCGACCCGCTGTTTTCAATGCATCAACAGGAGGACGGCGAAAATTGGAAGATGGTTGAGGGGGAATTGCCCGCTTTTTTCACCAATGCGCGCCGTGAATTCATTGTGCCGCATACGCCCTTCTTCATCAGCACGGGCGCGGCAGCCAACGGCGGATGGGATGATGCGGCGCAAGGCGTCATTGTCTCCGAAGCCTTTCGCATCACCGAACCGCACTACGAATTGCTGGTCTCCGGCGGGAATGATCCCGACCGGCTGCATGTGGCAATCGTTGCGGAAGACTCGGGCGAGGAACTCGGACGCTACACCGGGCGCAACAGCGCAGCCCTGGAAAAAGAATTCTGGGACGTTTCCGCCCATGTGGGCCGCACCGCCCGCGTCCGCATTCTGGACCGCAGTTCCGGCCCCTGGGGGCACATCAATTTCGGCGGCCTGTTCACGGTCCCGCCGCCGCTGGAAATTCTGTAGCCGCTGTCGCCGATAAAATTGTCGGAACAGGTTCACGTTTTCGGTATTGCCATGCCAGGGCATATACCAGCGTCGCCAGGAGGATGGACAAGAATTTCTGATTGTTGGAAGGATAATGCCGGGTCGCCCGCTTTCCATGGTCCACCACGGCTATGGTCTGTTGCTGCTCCTGATCACTGAAAGCACCAGCAAATGATCCTTCATATTGCCCGTCAGACTCACCATATATCGGGCCTGAAGAGACAAACCCCGAGAACGGAAGAGAGAAAAGGAAAATGGGGATTGTCGCTATCAACATGACCAGCAAACCTGTTCGCAATGCTCCTTCGCCTATCCGGAAATAACCGTTCAATCCGGCCAAAATAATCGCCACAAGCAGGATGGAACCAGTTGTCCTGCTCCATAGCGACACGCCCGAAGCGCTTCCCGCAGGCCCCGCGGCGCCCAAAGCATTTCCAAAAGTGGTGTGAACCCATTCCAAGTACGCTGGATTATTGGGTGTTGAATACGGAAGCATGCAAAACACGATGTAGCCCATCAGAACCGGCGCGATCAGAGAAGCGCGCCTGTGCAGAACAGTCGGAATTATCAAGAGGGGAATCAGCATATACAACGCGGTCTTTCCAATTACCCACCATCGGGCAAGGCCCGAGTACGGGAAAGGAGGAAAATCCTGAAACGTCACTTGAGAAAAGAGATAAAGCGTCCCGCCGATCAGCAGAAGGCCAAGCGTGAGATATAGAAATTTCAGCGCGGTCCTGGTCTTCTCCCATATCTGATCGGGACCTCCGTACAACGCCAACACAAAGGCAAGGATAGTCAGCAAGAGTATGCAGGCATGAAGCCACACAAATACGCTGATATTGAGATCCAGAAGGCTCTCCCAGAACAACGAAATTGTCAGCAGATGTCCTGTTTCCAGTAAGAAGCCCAGGACAAGGTAAACCACCGCAAGAACCACCCCGCACCGCAGCCAGAAACCATGTCGCTCCTGCAAGGACAATTCCTTTTCCATGTCCCGTCTCCATTCTGCCTTTGGCTTCTTGCTCACCTCTACTGCAAGGAAAATTCTAAACCAAGCCCGTTGATTTGTAAACCCCCTTTCCGGCTATGAGAATCCTCGAAGAGATTATCTGTATTCGCCAAACGGGATTTAGTAGAATCAGGCGATAAGCGGCGTTTCAGGCCACAAGCAGTTGAACGGGATGTGTTTGACCGGATAATTTCCATGAAACCACAACACGCGGGGAGAAAAGAACCATGATTGAACTGGGCATGCACACCGACAATTGGCGCGCGCTGAGCGGGAGTTTCAAGCAGGCGGCGGAATGCGCCGTAAAGTACGGGCTGAAACACCTGGAGTTTGCGGCCATCCACGGGCAGTATTTCATCCAGGCGATGGGCTATGAGCCGGGCATCTCGCTGCAATCGAATCCACGCGCGCTCAACCGCTACTGCGACAAGATGGGACTGAAAATCTCGCAGATAGACGGTTCATACCCCTTCATGGGGCCGGACGGGTCGGCCTACGGTGTGCAGTACGTCCAGCAGTCCATCCGCTTCGCGGCGGAACTGGACTGCCCGATGGTGGACACCGTGGACGGCGCAATGGAAATCGAGGGCTTCACGCGCGACGAGGTCTTCCGCATCACCTGCGACAACTATCGCCAGGTGTTGCCGTGGGCAGAGGATTACAAAGTCATTATCAATGTCGAGCCGCACGGTCCTTACACGAACGACATCGAATTCATGCTCAAACTTTTCAAATACTTCGATTCGGAATGGCTACGCTGCAATTTCGATACGGGAAACACTTTCATCGCCGGACACGACCCGCTGGATTACCTGAAAGCGCTGCGCCCCTATGTTTCCCACTGCCACATCAAGGACGTCAGCGAAGGCTTGGCCGCCGCCGCGCGCGGCGAAGAGACGGGGATCGCATGCAGCGAAGTGCCCATCGGGGGTGGCGTAAACGCCGACAACATCAAGCGGTGCCTGGCGTTTTTGAAGGAAAGCGGCTGGGACGGCGTGGT
>CAZLII010000250.1:0-6751 GCA_964559065.1 uncultured Nitrospirales bacterium
GGCGCGTTCATTCTTGCAGCGCGCGGCTTGCTCGAAATCATCCAGCCGTGCGCCTTGGATGTGTCCGCCTCGCCGCCGGATGTCGGCGGGAGCGGCGCGTCAGGTGGCGCGCCTGCGGCGGCTCCACAGTCGGGCAGCGCCGGCGTGGCCGGCAGCAGCGGCGGTTCCGCCGGCGGTTTGACCGCCGGCGCGGGCGGGCGTGGCGGCGACGGCGGACGCGGCGGCGATGGCGGCATCGCCGGTGCGGGCGGACGCGGCGGTGACAGTACACGCGGCGGCTATGCCGTTCCAGGCATGGTGAAACTGCATGGCTCGGTCGTGCTTGCACAAAACGCGAATCTTCGCGCGAACTGGGTCGCAACCAGTCTCGCCAACGCCAACGGGGCATGCACCATCATCTCAAACATGAATTCCCAGGCGATTGCCGACAACCTGCCGGTGGTGGACCTGAGCCAGTACCATCCCGTCAATAACCCGGTCAGCATGGTGTTCGGAGGGACGGAACACGATATCCTGCTGAAAGCGTTGAATCCCTTCAGCAACCTGCAGGCCCCGCTGATTCCCAACCTGATTGGAGGCCCGAACACACACGGATGGTGTCTGGACGCCTATTGGAACCAGGTTGAGGTCGAAGTGACTGCGCCATCCGGGACCACCGGAGAGGTCCTGTATTGGATTCTGTCGGAATCCAGCGTTCCTGCCAGTGTTTTTGACGGATTCGACCAGATTCTTGTAAAGAACATCTCGGAATTAGGCGTCTCAGCCACGGTCAGCCTCCAACTCAATGGCGGACCGCTTTACTGGATTGATGGGGAAGGCGGTGAGGCCGGACGTCTTCATGCTGGTCAAGCCTGGACAACCACTGCCCCGGCAGGCAGTATGGTCAGCGTCGTCGCTGTAATGGATGGCGCCGAAGGCGAAGGTGAAGGCGAGGGCGAAGGTGAAGGCGAGGGCGAAGGTGAAGGCGAGGGCGAAGGCGAAGGTGAAGGCGAAGGCGAAGGTGAAGGCGAAGGTGAAGGCGAAGGCGAAGGTGAAGGCGAAGGCGAGGGTGAAGGCGAAGGTGAAGGCGAGGGTGAAGGCGAGGGTGAAGGCGAAGGTGAAGGTGAAGGCGAGGGTGAAGGCGAAGATGAATTCCATAGCGCCGACCAGAATGGCGACAACCAAATCAGCCTGTCGGAGTTGTTGCGGGTGATCCAGTTCTACAATAGCGGCGAATACCACTGCGACCCGGAGAGCGAAGACGGATATGCACCCGGCCCCGGCGACCGGAGTTGCGCGCCGCACGCCAGTGACTACAATCCGCAGGACTGGTCAATCAATATCAGCGAACTGTTGCGGGTGATCCAGTTCTACAACTACGGCGGCTACCATGCCTGCCCGGGCGAGGGCACCGAGGACGGATTCTGTCTCGGCCTGCCGCCGGCAGCCTGAATCTTCCGCAGTAAAGAAGCGGGGGCCATCTTCGGATGGCCTCCGTTTTTTGCGCTTTTGTCGGCATTGACCCGAAGCCCCTCCGTAGGGGTGGGTGCAATGAAGCGCAGCGGAATGGAACCCACCGCTTGCTCAAGGAATGCCGCGCCGTTGGCGCTCACTCGTTCCGGCCCAACGGGGCGGGGGGACAGGTTCTTATGATTCGTAGGGAATCGGGTCAGGGATTGCGGCGGACTGAAAGGCGTTGAGGCGCTCGATACAGGCCGGACAGCGTCCGCAGGCGCGGTCGCCGCCCCGGTAGCAGGTCCAAGTATGGGCGAAATCCACGCCAAGCCGCGCGCCGATCGCCACAATCTCCGCTTTGGACCTGTCCACAAAAGGCGCGTGAATGCGTACGGGATGGCGGCGGTTGAGGGTCAGGACGGCGTTGACGCGTTCGAGAAAATCGCGGGTGCAGTCCCAATAGCCGTATTCGTCCTGCGCCTGCGCCCCGTAGAAGACATCGCAGACGCCGCGCGCTTCGGCGCAGGCCGCCGCCAATGCCAGCAACAGCATGTTGCGATTGGGCACATAGGTCGGGGGCTGATTGCGGTCTTCGGGCGGCACGTCTGTCAGGTCGGGCACGGCGGCGCCGCCGTCAATCAAGGTGGACCCCATGCGAAGCAGCGGCCCCAGGAAACTGAGATCGATCACATGATGATCCGTCACGGCGATGGCGGCCGCCTGCCGCCGGGCGCATTCCAGTTCGCGCGCATGGCGCTGGCCATAGTGGGCGCTGAGGGCATATACGGGATGGCGGGAAAGTTCGCGCACCACAAAATACAGCAGCGTGCTTGAATCCATACCCCCGCTCAACAACACCAAGGCTGGTTGCGTTGTTTCCGGCATCTCAGGGATGCTCCCATGCGTCGCCTTCGCGTTTGACCAAGTGACACGCGCGCCTTGCCGCCTTGCCGCGTTTTCAGGCGTTGCAGGCAGTGTCTTGAACGAGGTTGTTCAGTCGCCGCGCAGCCCTTCCAGAACGCCCGCATCGGGCGTCACGCGCGGGGGCAGCGGCGTTGCCGTCTCTTCATCGCCTTCCTGAATCTGATCGCGGCCCAGGATGCGGTCAATGGCTTTCTGGTCCAGGCGGATGGGCACTTGGGCCAGGGACCTTTCGCGAAGATCAGCGAGATAGTCTTCCAGAAATTCGTTTTCCGCGGCCGCCATCATGGATTCGCGCCGCTGTTTGCGTTCCTCAGCCCAGTTCTGTTTGTCTTCTTCGGTCGGCGGCGTGCGGTTCACGAGTTCGACGAAAAACGTCTGGTTCTGGAAATCCTTGAGGGGGCCGCCTATTGTTCCGGGGTCACCCCGCCCCACAGCCTCGTATATCTGCGTGGTCTGCAAGTACAGTTGCTCGCGGAAAAGATATTCTTTCCGGGTGAACTCACCGGTTTCCTTGATCTCGATATTCAGTTCCGGGAAGCGTTCGGCGATTTGCGCCAGAGAAGTTGCCTGTTCCTTGATCTTCTCCGCATATTCCCGCACACGCGCCTGATACGCTTCGGTCATTTTATGCGCGGCGACGGCATCCTCGTAAACCTTGTCCCGGATTTCATCGAGGGGGGGGATGATTCCCGGCGTCTTTTCCAAGAGTCGGGCGACATAAATGTTGCTGCGGGCGGTCAGAGAAGCGACCGCTACGCCTTCTTCCAAAGTGTCAAAAATAGTGCGGAATTGCCGTACATCCGCGTTGGGAACATTCTCAATTTCTTCATTCTCTTTTGTAAAGACGCCGGTCTTTTTCACTTCCAGGTCGAAGGCGGCGGCCGCCGCCGCGAAGTCGGCGTTTTCCCTGGCCTTTTCCAGCATTTGCGCGGCGATGTCATCCCGCGCAGCGCGTTCCTCGTCGGAGAGTTGCGTGCGAAGCACGATCTGCCGTGCGCGCACTTCGCGTTGCTGCGTGTCGGGATTGCTGCGTTCCTCCTCCACTTTATAGATGAAATAACTGTTGAAGCCGGGAACGGGATCGCTGACCTCGCCGTGCTTCAGCGTGAAGAGGGGTTTGCGAAAGTCCATTTGCTGCGGCCCTTCGCTCACCCAGCCCATATCGCCGCCGTTATCCGACTTGAAATCCGAATGTTCATCGGCCAACGCGGCGAAATCCGCGCCTTCGCGCGCCTGACGCACGATATCCAGCGCCTTTTCCGGTATTGGCGGGTCCAGCGAGATCGCGACGAATTCCGCGACGTATGCGTCGGGCGTGCGGTATTGCTCCAGATGTTCTTCGTATTGCTTCTGGATGTCCTCATCGCCAAGGGTGACCGGCGGCTCAATCTTTGCATACTTGATTTGAATCTTTGTGTTGTCATCCAACAACTGCTGCTCGATTTCGCTGTCAAGCACGCGGCCTGCCGGCGCGGTCACCATGCTCAAAAACACGTTCCGATCAAGCCCCTGCCGAATGCTTTCATAGAGTGTGTTCCAGTCCTGCCTTGGATTCTGCCGGACCCACTCGTTCCATGCGGCCGCATCAAACTTGCCATCTTCGGTCTGGAACATCGGCCATTTTCGCATTTCCTCTTCCAGCAGGTTCTGTGCGACTTTGAATTTGCGGGGCTTTTCCTGGAGAGAGATCAGGGCGGCATCCACCATCTGTTGCAGGATGCGGTCCGCAGCGCCTCTTTCATCCAACTCCCTGTATGTGGGGCGTTCGCCGGCCTGGGCCTGGCGCGCCGCCATTGTGTCCAGAAAACGGCGGAATTCCGATGCTCTCAAAGGCACGCCGCCGACCGTGCCGATGGTCTCATCCTGAAACAGGCCTCTATCGCGGCGGTCGCATGTGGTCGGGGTGCCGAAGAAGAACACGAAGGGGATGCCGATGAAAACCAGGATAAAAACCAGGATCGCTTTCTTGTGTCTGCGCAATAAGTCCTGCATGGTGCAGACGTCCTCCAGTATTTCCAAAATGTAGATTGCGCCAAGTCCATCCCAATGGGCAACTTATCAAGGGTCGGACGGGAGCGATGACTCTAGCATATGCCGCCGATTCCGCGCAAATACGGATTGCGCCGCTGAATTGACGCGGGCGCCCGATTCCGGAACCGGACCACAAGGATGCGCGATCATCCCAAAATGCACTATACTTGGCGCTTTCCCCGGTGATTGACCGGGTTTCCCGGATGCCGTCCTGTCCGAGGAATCATGAAACGAGCCGGGAAGGCGCCTTCATGGAGACGGCCTGTTGGGTATCATCAGTCGTTATATATTGCGCCAGATTTGGATACCGGCGCTGATTGCCTCGATAGTCATCAGTTTCGTGTTGATTGCGGGCACCATTCAGACGCAGTTGAAGGAATTGCTGCGCGAGGTGCCCATAGCGCAGATCACGCTGATGGACATATCGTGGATTTCCATTTACTCCGTGCCGACGCTGGTGGGATTTCTTTTTCCGGTGACTTTCCTGATGGCCATCATGCTCGCCTACGGGCGGATGGCGCAATACAATGAGATTGTGGCATTGAAAGCCGCGGGGGTGCCGCTCAAGCGCCTGATTCTGCCGGTGATCCTGTTGGGGGTGCTGCTGAGCGGCATCTGTTTTCTGGCGCAGGATGTGGGCCAGCCTTGGGCGCAGAAACGCCTGACGCATCTGCTGCGCAGTGATCTTCCACTGCGCGTCACGATTGACATGCTGCCCACCGGCGCCATGCACCAATACGGCGAGTGGCGCGTGTACGTTGGGAGAAAGGAGGGGGGGGCGCTCCGCGACATTGTCGTGTTGCAGCCGTTGCCCGATGGACGCGCCAATGCGTTCTATGCCGAAAGCGCGCAACTGGTGAAGGAAAACGGCGTCTCCATGTTGGAGATGCGCCACGGGCACTATATCCAGGCGGAAAAAGGCGACATGGTGCCCCGAACCACCTTCGAGGTCGGCCGCCGCGCCGTGCCGTCCCTCTCTCCGCGCGCCATGGAAGGCGAACGCAAGAGCATGAGCCTTGCCGAATTGTTCGCGGTGGAACGCGAGACGGTGGAAAAACTGGAACGCACCCAGGCCAAGCCCGTGGAACGCGATTTGCGTGCGGTGCGGCTTGAACTCAGCCAGCGGCTTTCGTTTCCGCTGATGTGCCTGGCGGTAAGTATGCTGGCCGCCCCCATTGGTGCGCGTATCAAGCGGGCGGGCCGGTCCTATACCTTCGCGAGCGGTCTGGCCATTGTGGCGGTGTATTTCACCCTGAGCAAAGTGATGGAGCCGCGCACCGCCCTGCCCCTGCTGGTGTTCATTCTCATGCAGCAAACACCGAATATTCTGCTGGGGCTGGCGGGCACGGCGCTGATCTGGCGGGTGGACCGCGTATGACCATCCTGGACCGATACCTTGCGCGGCGCTTCATCGGCGTCATGATTCGCTTCATGCTGGCGATGCTGCTGCTGTTCATCATCATAGACTTCCTTACCGCGCGACAATATGACATCTCCCGCTACGATGTCCCTCCGCGCATCGTTGTCCTCTATTATCTGGCCTACGCGCCCACATTGCTGTTCCAGTTCCAGACCACGGCGCTGGCAGTGCTGGTCGCCGGGCTGATGGTGCTCGGACGCGCCGCCCAGGACCAGGAAATCACCGCCGCGCTCGCCGGCGGCATCAGCCTCCGGCGCATCGCGCGCGCGCCCATATTCCTGGCCCTCGTCATTGCCATTGGGGCTTTTTTCTTCGAGGACACGCTGGGCGTTCAGGCGGCGCAAACGACCAGCCGCATCGAGCGGGAATACTTCACCCAGTTTGTGCAACGCGAAATGAAAGGCGTGAGTTGGGCGCACCTCAGCGCGGGATGGACCTGTCATATCCTCAAGTTCAACCGAAAAGCCCTGACGGGGCAGGATGTTTACATTCACGCCATCGGACGCGACAGGGTGGAGGAAATCCGCGCCCAGCGCATCTTCTGGGATGAGGCGCGCCGCCAATGGCTGATCGAAGATGGACGCCGTTTCACCTTCGACCCCACGCAGGAGTGGGAGCAAAGCGTGGAACGGATCACCCAGGTCTCCGCGCCGTTCACCGAAGCGCCGGAGGAACTGTTTTCACTGGAGGAGCGCACTGGGCATAAGTCCGCGCAGGCGCTTTCGGCCGACCTGCGCCGGGCCGAGCGCCTGGGCATGCAGGTGAATCCATATTGGGTGGATTACCACGCCAAGTTCTCGCGGCCAGCCCTGTCCTTCATCATGATCTGGCTGGCGATTTCCTTTGCCATGCGCCTGCGGCGCGGCAGCATCGCCATCGGTTTCGGCGCCAGCGCCGCCGCCACCCTGGCCTACCTGCTGCCCTTCTATGTCGGCATCGGCC
>CAZLII010000251.1:0-6744 GCA_964559065.1 uncultured Nitrospirales bacterium
GGCGCGCAGCCCGCCGATGCCGGGGAAATCCTCCTGGATGGCGAGCCGACTACAATCTATTCGCCCTATCATGCGCAACAATTGGGCATCAGCATGATCTACCAGGAGTTCAATCTCAGCCCGTACCTGAGCGTCGCGGAGAACATCTTCCTGGGGCGCGAGCCGCGCATCGGCCGGACCCCGTTCATTGACTGGAAGCGGATGTACCGCGACGCGCGCGAGGTCCTCGCCCGGGTCAAGGTCGAACTCGATGTGCGGCGGCCCGTCAACGAATTGAGCATCGCGCAGCAGCAGATGGTCGAAATCGCCAAGGCGCTGTCGGTGCAGGCCCGCATCATCGTCATGGACGAGCCTTCCGCCACGCTGACCGAACACGAACTGGCCGCGCTCTTCGCGCTGATCAAGACCCTGCGCCGCCAGGGCATCGGCCTGATCTACATCTCGCACCGGCTCGAGGAAATTTTCGAGATCGGCGACCGCGTCACCGTCATGCGCGACGGCCATCACGTCGCCACCAACGCCGTGTGCGACGTCACCCGCGAAGACATCATCCGCATGATGGTCGGGCGGACATTGACCGAGGAATACCCGAAGGAATTTTTCGAGCGCGGGGCGGAACGGCTGCGCGTGGAGCGCCTCTCGCGCGAAGGCGTCTTTGAAGACGTCTCTTTTTCCCTGCACACCGGCGAAATCGTCGGGCTGACGGGATTGGTGGGCGCGGGCCGCACCGAAGTGGCGCGCGCCATTTTCGGCGCGGACCGCAAGACCGCCGGGCAAATCCATCTCGATGGCCGGCCGATAGAAGTCCGTTCGCCGCAGGACGCCATCCGCCACGGCATCGGCCTGCTCACCGAAGACCGCAAGAACCAGGGCCTCGTGCTCGGCATGACCGTGCGCGAGAACACCACCCTCGCCAATCTCATCGCGGTGCTCATCGGGCCGTTCATTGATCGCCGCAAGGAGCGCGCCGCAGCCGACCAGTTCGTCCGGGAATTGCAGATTCGGACGCCCTCCATCGAACAGATTGTGCAGAACCTCAGCGGCGGCAACCAGCAGAAAGTCGTTCTGGCGAAATGGCTCTTCACCAATTCCAAGGCGCTCATATTCGACGAGCCGACGCGCGGGATTGACGTGGGCGCAAAGACGGAAATCTTCAAACTCATGAACGCGCTCGTGCGGCGCGGCGTGGCGGTGCTCGTCATCTCCAGCGAATTGCCGGAAGTGCTGGGCATGTGCGACCGCATCCTCGTCATTCACGAAGGCCGCCTCGACGGCGAACTGTCCCGGCAGGAAGCCGACCAGGAGGCCATCATGCGCCTCGCCACCGGCGTACACGCCGCAGCCGCTGTGTAGCATTGGCCTTCGCAGGGCGTTGCTTTGGACTGCGGCGGCTTGCCGCCGGCGTATGTTGTTCACGCTTTAGCGTGCCATGAAGGACATACTTTTCCGTATGTTGTTCACGCTTTAGCGTGCAAGGGAGTGTGACGCAGCCTTGTGTTTTCACGCGTCCTTGGCATGCTGAAGCATGAACAACATGCTTGGCATGCTGAAGCATGAAGGACATACTTTGGCGTGCGCATTACGAGAGGGTTTATTGTGCGCAGTGATTCTTGGAGACGGGCGGCGCTCACCTACGGGCCGCTGATACTCGCGCTGATCATCGAGGTGGCGGTCTTCGAGTACATCGGCTGGCGGCAGGGGAAGCCCGGCTTCGCCTCGATGAACACAATGATGCTGGTGCTGAACCAGTCGGTGGTCTTCGGCATCATGGCGGTGGGCATGACGCTGGTCATCATCACCGGCGGGATCGATCTTTCGGTCGGGTCGCTCATGGCGTGCGCGGGGGTGGCATGCGCGATGGTGGTGCAGTGGGGCGGGGAGCCGCTCTGGCTGTGGCTGGCGGCGGGCTATGCCGTGGCGCTGTTGCTGGGGGGGTGTGCGGGGGCCTTCTCCGGCGCGCTGATCACCTGGTTCCGCATCCCGCCGTTCATCGCGACGCTCGCCCTGATGAGTTCGCTGCGCGGCCTCGGCAACCTCATCACCGACGGGAAACCCATCTCGCCGCTGCCTGACGCCTATGGCCGGCTGGGGCGTTTTCAGATCGGCGGGTGGCTGCCCGTCAGCGTGCTTGTGTTTGCCGTGGTCATCGCGGGCGGCGCGATGCTGCTCAGCCAGACCCAATTCGGGCGCCACGTGCGCGCGCTGGGCGGCAATGAGGAATCGGCGCGGCTCAGCGGGATCAACGTGGGCCGGGTCAAACGCCGGGTCTATCTCCTGTGCGGGGCGCTGACCGCGCTGTCCGGCCTTATTCTCTCTTCGCGGCTGGGCGCGGGAAGCCCCAAGGTCGGCGTGGGCGACGAACTCGCCGTCATCGCCGCCGTGGTGGTCGGCGGCACGAGCCTGAGCGGCGGGCGCGGCGGCATTGGCGGCACGTTTGTGGGGCTGCTCGTGGTGGCGTTCCTCAACAGCGGCCTCACCTGGATCGGCGTGGAAACCTTCGGCCAGCAGGTCACCCTGGGGATTGTCATCCTGGCCGCCGTGCTCTTGGACCGCATCAAGCCGTGACCATCCGAGGCAGTGGCGCGCCGCAAGCATGGCAAAGATCTGGGGATTGCGGTCAACTTTTCGTGTTTTTGCGCGATTTTTGTGTATAATAACATTGATTGTAGCGCGTGTGGCAGGCGCTCGAAACCGGTCCATTCGGGATTAGGCTTTCACACACAATAAAGACAAAAGACAAGGGTGTTCATGATGATGCGCAGGCCGGAATTGTGTTTGATGGTGTTCGTGCTGATCGGGCTGCTGTGCGGCGGCGCAGCGCAGGCGCAGTACCATTCGGCGGACACGGACAACGATTGGCATATCAGCCTGAGCGAACTGCTCCGGGTTATCCAGTTCTACAATACCGGCGACTACCATTGCGCAGCGGACACGGAGGATGGCTATGCGCCCGGACCTGGCGACCAGGGCTGCGACCCGCATGACAGCGATTATGTGGGCGGGGCCAACTGGAAGATCGTCCTGTCGGAACTGCTGCGCCTGATACAATTCTACAACTCATGCGGCTACGAGGTGAGTCCGGGCGCCGAAGACGGCTTTTCCCCCGTGCCCTGCAACGGAAGTGAGGGGGAAGGCGAGGGCGAAGGCGAAGGGGAAGGTGAGGGTTCGGGATTCTCCTACACGGAATTGCGGGTGCAGTCGCTGACCGCCGCGCCCGGCGACACCGTCTTGCAGCACATCCAATTGAACGCAGTGAACACCCAGCCGGGCCGCATTCAGTTTGATTTGTTTTTCAATGCCAATCGTCTCACCTATCAGACAGCCATCGGCGGGCCGATTGTGGCCTTGGCAAACAAGCAACTCACCATCACGAAAATCACCAACGGCAACTACCGCTTCCTGATCGAAGACATCTCGAAGACGAGTCTGCCCCTGCAATCCGGCACCCTCGTGTCCATCGCCTATGTCTTGTCTTCAAACGCGGCCTATGGCGAGAATATCGCCGTCTATGGCGCCGCCGCTTCGGCCCATTCCATTTACGGCACTCCGCTCCCCCTTTCGATCGTTACCGGCACGGTGACCGTCGGATGTCGCGCGCCGGTGTTGCCGGTGGCGGATTTCATTTCGGATAAGGTCACCGGACTGGAAGGCACGGCGGTGCAATTCACGGACATGTCGCTGGCGGGATGCGACCCGACAGACCCCGATGCGGGGCCGGTGACGGCGTGGTATTGGGAGTTTGGCGACGGTTTCGTCAGTGAAGAGCGTCATCCCATGCATGTCTACGAGGATGTCGGCCTCTACACCGTGTCGTTGACGGTGTGGAACGGCGTGGGAGCGGACTCCGTTACCATGACCGACCTCATCGAAATCGTCCAGGGGGTGCGGGTGTACGTCAACAAGGCGACCCCTGCGCCGGAAGAGGGGCAAACGGGTGAGGACTGGGAAACGGCCTTCGCCGCGATTCAGGCAGGCATTGACGCAGCATCCGCTCAGGGCGGCGGCCAGGTGTGGGTCGCGGGGGGACACTACGATGAAGTGCGCGAAAATCCGACCGGCTCCCTGATTATGCGCGAAGTGGTACGCCTCTACGGCGGCTTCACCGGCGTTGAAACCGAGCGCGATCAGCGCGATTTCGTCGCCAACGAAACTATCATAGACGGCAGCGCCGCGTACGGGGGAGAACCGGCCGCCCATGTCATCATCGGCGCGAACAACGCCGTTCTGGATGGTTTCATCATCACCGGCGGCCGCGCCCGCAGCATCACCGGCGTGCCCGGCAGTCAGCAGGAAGGCGGCGGCATGTTCAACGGGGCCGCGGCCCCCATCATCGCCAACTGCCTGTTCATTGACAACCAGGCGGAAACGATGGGCGGGGCCATATCCAACCGGAATACCGCCGTGCCGGTGCAAATCAGCAACACCCTCTTCATCGAGAATATGGTAATCAACGAAGGCAATCCCGCCAGTTACGCCTTCGGCGGCGCCATGGCCAATTCCGAAGCGTCAACAGTCATCATTGGTTGCGAATTCATCGGCAACCAGGTGCAGACTTCCGCTTCATGGCTGACCTATCCGTATGACGTGCCCTCCAGAGCCTTGGGGGGCGCTCTCTACAACTACGGCGCGGGGGCTGCAATTATCAACTGCCAATTCAATGACAATCTGGCGAATGCCCAGGGCTTCGGCTCCGGCCAAATCAATTCGACGGTCTATGCGGCCAAGCCCGACGCCCTCGGCGGCGCGATGTACAACTCCTTCAGCAATGTCGTCATCGAGCAGTCTTTCTTCCGTTCCAACCAGGCGAATACCAACAACAATGCGCCTTTCACCCGCGCGTGCGGGGCGGGTGTCTACAACGAGCGCGGCACGATGATGATGACCAACAGCGTGGTCTTTGCCAATACCAGCCGCGATTTCAGCACCGCGCCGCGCGGCGCGGGCGTCTTCAACGACACCTGTAACCAGACACGGGCCGTCGTCGTCACCAACTGCTCCATTGTCAGCAACATCGCCGACACGACCAACACAGACCACGGCGGCGGCATGCACAGCAGGAACAGCACCGCCGCCGTCGTCACCAATTCGGTTTTCTGGAACAATTCCGGCCTCGATCTGGCCAGTGAAGGCACGGCTCCGGCGGTCACCTATTGCAACGTCGAAAAACGGATTTTCAGCGGGGTCGGAAACTTCAGCGCAACCCCTGCTTTCGTTGCGATGAGCGCCGGCGACCTGCGCCTGCGCAACACCTCCCCCTGCATTGATTCCGGAAGAGACGCCAGCGGCGCGGATTTCGGTTCGGTCGTCGTGGATATCCTGGGCGTGCCGCGCGGTTATGACGGCAATCCCGGATTCGACGTGGACGGTTCGAATTACGATATCGGCGCCTACGAATACGTCCCGTAAGAACCTGGTTCGGCGAGGAACTGCTGGCGCGTCGCGGGCGCGTCACCTGCCTTTCTTTTTCCCCGCGCCGCTGTGCCACTGCGCCGCGCAGCCCAGCGCCGTGAACATCCCCCAAACCCCCACCGCGCCCAAATGCGCCCATCGGGAGAATTCCGGGTCGGCAAGCCGCTCCCCCCAGTAGGGCTGCGCGAACAGAAAAAACGCCGCGCACACACACAACCACGCGCCGATGGCCGCCGTCGCCGCCTTCATCAACGGACGTTCCACCGCCAATGCCAACAATCCGCTTGCGAACCCTGCCCCCAGCGTCGCCCAGACAACCCACGAATCCTGCCGCCCCTGCAGCACCGTCCACGCCGTCATCGCGCCCGCCAACAGCCCCACGCAGAAAACCCCGAGGCGGTACAGAAAAAACAGCGCCATCGCCCCGCACACCCCGCCGACGGCCAGCGCGATCCCCACGGCGATCAGATTTCCATGACTCAGCCAGCCCGCAATCGCCCCCGCCGCCGCGCCGGCCAGCACAAACCCCGTCAACGCCAGCACCAACCGGAAAAGACGATACCCCAAAAAACAATAGATCAGCCCGGCCAGCAGCAGCACAAGCCATACCCCCTGGCCATCATCCAGCGGCAACGATTCCAGATTCCAGGAGAAACCCATGCTCATGTCCATCCTTCCAGCAACTCAGCCCCACAAAGCAACGATTGCCCATATCATACATCGCACTCCCCGCCTTTGCGAACAGCATCCCTTCCGGGGCATTTGCGATACAGACTGTCTTGATGAATGCAAGAACAATGCTTATGGCGAATGATGCTTGTCCAAAATAGACTATTGGCAATCCAAACCACCTGATGCAATAACCTTGAAAATACCATCGAATCGGGGTAACGCCAAGGGTTTTTGCCACAGGCAAACCTGCCTTGGAAATTTCCCCCATTTCCATCGTTAACGGAAGAGACGAGGCCTTATGTCCGACTGCTTCTGTCATTTCGAGGGAGCGTAGCAACCGAGAAATCTTGGTCTATGGTGAAGATTTCTCGCTACGCTCGAAATGACAACATTACGCTGCTAAGAAAGTACGTCATGATTTGGCCGATTGAAGTTGAGTCCGATGAATCTTTTATATTCTCCCGCTGCGAACGAAAAACTTCTGGTTGAACGCTTTGTGTGGCCGCCAGAACACCCCGGAGGGGTGTCGGACATTAGCCGGTGGTTGAGCGAAGCGATACCACCGGTTATCGGTACCAACATCAGAGGCACCCCGGAGGGGTGCAGGACAATGGCACGCTGAAGCGTGAACAACATACCTTTGGCCAAAATGTTGCGAAAGTA
>CAZLII010000252.1:0-6723 GCA_964559065.1 uncultured Nitrospirales bacterium
GCGTCCATCAGCGCCGATGTGGAATACTGACAGGAACAGATGAATGCCAAACAGGAAAGGCCGATTCATGGAAACAACGAAGCCTCGCCGCGGGTGCCTGTGCCGCATCGGACGTTGTGGTTGCTTTACGGCATTGGTTCTTGCGCTTCTTTTTGCAGGGGGCTTTCTAGGCGCATTTGCGCCGCAACTCTACAACCGCTTTTCCCTGTATCCGCGCCAGGCGGCGATTTGGAAGGCCAATGCGGCCAATCGCGAACCCGTCAGCCTGAAGACCGAATGGACGGAATACCGGGGGGTGATGCACAGCCACTCGCACATTTCCCACGACTCCGAAGTGCTGTTCCCGGAAATCGTCGAAGCGCTGCACAAAGCCAAGTGCCAGTTCATTTTCATGACCGATCATTTCGTGGATGGCAAGGCCGATTATTCGCTGGGCTGGAAGGGCATTCACGACGGCATCCTGTTTGTCCGGGGCTTTGAAATGCAGGCGGGCTTCATGCCGTGGGGGCTTCCGGACGACACGGTTTTCTCGCGGGATGATGATCCAGCGGAACTTGCCCGGAGAATCCGGGAACTGGGCGGTGTGCTCGCCTTGGGGCACAATGAAGCCCCTCGCCCCTGGGCAATCCCGGAAATTGACGCCATGGAGATTTACAACATCCATACCGACTTGATCTTCAACATGGTGGTGAAGAACAGTCGCATCGAAACCGTGAAAGATATCATCATCAATTTCCGGGCCTATCCGGAGCAGACATTCCGGGGATTATTCGATACCTGGGTGCTCCATATGCTGGTACAGAAATGGGACGAGCAAAATATGCACCGAAAAATCACCGGCATCGCGGCCAATGACTGCCACCAGAACGTCGGCATTCAGGCCTTTTATACGGCGCAGGACACCCTGCTCTTGCTGGATACCGGGCACAATGATCCCGACAGAAAAATCCGCGAGTTCCGGCTGAACTTCCTGACCCGGCCGCTGTTGCGGATGCTTTTTGGGCCGCTGGAACCAGATACGCGAATCTTCCGTCTCGATCTGGATCCTTATGAGCGCAGTTCCCGTTTTGTCAACACACATTTGCTGGCCAAGGAGTTGTCGGAGCCGGCGCTGCTGGACGCCATCCGGGAGGGCCGGGGCTTCATTGCCTTCAACATGATCGGGGATGCGGAGGGCTTTGCCTTTGTCGCGGAAGACGGCGTGCGGCAAGTCACCATGGGCGGACGCATTGCGCTGTCGCCCACCCTGAAATTCCGCGCGGAATCGCCTTTGCTGTGCAGGTTCGCCCTGGTGCGCGATGGCAAAACCATCGCCGCTGAGGAAGGGCGAACATTTGAGTACGAAGTCGAAGATCCCGGCAAATACCGCATCGAGGCGGCGCTGCCCATGCCCGGCGAAATAGCCTATTCGGGGGACGGCGCCGCGCGCAACATGGCCCCATGGGTGAAGACCAATCCCATCGAAGTGATTGAGCAGGAATGGCCAACGCCCTGAGGGTGCGCATGTGAATGTGAAGTTCTGCAAACGCATGCGCTAGAATTTGCATCTCTCCACGATGATTGACAGCGCATTACTGTTCTCAGAGGACCATCATGACAAACGAAAGCGGTTTCAAACGGACCCTGGTGACGAGCGCACTGCCCTATGCGAACGGCTATATCCATCTCGGGCATATCGCAGGCGCGTATCTGCCCGCCGACATTTATGTGCGATACAAGCGCCTGCGCGGGGAGCGCGTGCTGTATGTGGGCGGGTCGGACGAATATGGCGTGCCCATCACCCTGACGGCGCTCAAAGAGGGAGTCTCGCCCCGGGAAGTGATTGATCGCTACCACGCGGCGAACGCAGAGGCGTTCCGCCGTCTGGGTATTTCGTATGACATCTACGGCCGCACCTCGTGGGACCTGCACATTGACACCACCCAGTCCTTTTTCCTGCGCCTCCTGGAAGGCGGCTGCGTCCATCAGGAGGAGATGGAACTGTGGTACTCTCCGCAGTCCGACAAGTATCTGCCGGACCGCTATGTGAAGGGGACCTGTCCGAAATGCGGCTATGAAGACGCCAACGGCGATGAATGCGAAAGTTGCGGCGCGCAATATGCCGCGAAGGACCTCGTGCAGCCCCGCGCAAATATCCCCGGCGACGCATCAACGCCCATCCTGCGGAAATCGCGGCATTGGTTCCTGGATTTGCCGAAATTCGCCGAACGGCTCCGCGCATGGCTCGACGGCCACCCGGAATGGCGCACGAACGTCAAGGGCATCGCCTACGGCTGGGTCAACGATCTCCGCGCGCGATGCATCACGCGCGACACGGATTGGGGCGTGCCCATCCCGGTGGACGCGCCGGACGCGGCATCCAAGCGCATCTATGTCTGGTTTGACGCGCCGATCGGCTATGTCACCAACACGCGGCAATGGGGCATAGACCAGTACGATGATCCGCAGACGTGGGAGTTGTGGTGGAAAGACGCCGCCACGCGCATGATTCATTTCATCGGCAAGGACAATATCCCCTTCCATGCCGTTATCTTCCCCGCCATGCTCATGGGGCAGGGCGATTACATCCTTGCGGACCACGTGGTCGGCAATGAGTACCTCAACATCTTCAACCGGCAGACCGGCCAGGCGGAGAAGGGGTCCAAATCGCGCGGCAACATGATCAGCGTGAAATGGGCGGTCGAACACCTGCAGGTGGACGCCATCCGCTACTACCTCTGTGCGATTGCGCCGGAATCCAAGGATTCCAGTTTCGATTGGGACGACCTGATGTTCCGCTACAACGGCGAACTCTGCGACGTGGTCGGCAATTTCATCCACAGGTCCCTGACGATGACGGTGAAGAATTTCGAGGGGAAGGTCCCCCCCGCCGCCGCATTGGACGCCGAGGACAACGCGATGCTCGCCGCCATTCCGGAGCAGGTGGACGCCATCGCCGAGTCGCTGGAGAATTTCCGGTTCCGGCAGGCGCTGGAGCGATTCATTGACCTGGGACGCAAGGCGAATGTCTATTTCGACGCCAAACAGCCCTGGGTCACGCGCAAGACCGACACCGCGCGGACCGGCGTGACCCTGCATGTCTGCTGCCAAGTGGTCAAGGCGCTGTGCCACGCCATGGCGCCGTTCCTGCCGGACGGCGCGCGCGCGCTCGCGGAAATCATCGGCACGGCGCTGCCGGAGGGCGGCCCCGACGGCGGGGCCGACGGCTGGAACGCCGCCAAGGAACCCCTGCCCGCCGGCAGCCCCCTGCAAACACCCCAGGTGCTCTTCCCCAAACTCGACAAAGACCGCATTATCGAACTCGCCGAAATGCACGAACGCGGCGAGGCGTTTTGACCCAGGCGGATGAGAAAAAATAACGCGGCAAGATGCCGCGTCTACTATTGAGACGCCCCGCCGAGGTGTCGGGCGATAAAGGTGTAGGCCTGTTCGCGGATTTCCGGCGGGAAATCGTGGCCGCAGTCGGGATAGACGGCCACAAGGTTTTCCGGAGCGCCGAAAAGCGCATAGACGGGCGCGGCGGCCCGCACGCAATCCTTTACGCCGGACACTTCGAAGTTGGCGTCTTCAAGCGGCGCGTTGATGAACACCGCACGCGGCGCCAATATCGCGAGCACTTCGGTGAAATCGAAGGGCATCTTTTCGGGGTCTTTGTCATAACGTTCGGCGATGCGCGGCATGTAGCCGGCATGCGACCATCCGGTCAAGTCGCCACCGTAGTATTTTGCGAAACTGTTGAAACCGCAACTGGTGACCATGACCTTGATGCGCTCATCGAAAGCGCCCACGAAAAGCGTATTGTGCCCGCCCAGCGAATGGCCGATGGCGCCGATGCGGTCCGGGTCCACTTCCGGCAGCGTTTGGAGCAGGTCCACGCAGCGCATGTGATTGCCGATACCCTTGGCGGTGGCGCTGGCGTAGCCGCGCGCATAGACGTCAATCTTGTAGTCGCCGAAATTCGGATAGTCCGGCGCAAGGGTCACGTAACCGCGTTCCGCGAGTTCCATGGCGTATTGCCGGTTGGTGGTGACACCGAGACCAACGGTTTCGGCTTTGCCGACGGCGACCGTCTGGTGCAGGCACAGGATGCCCGCCGTCCTGCCGGTGAGGTCTTTGGGAATCAGCAGATACGCCGGAAGGCGGTCGTCCGTTTCCGCGGTCAACAGGATTTTCTTGCGCACATACCTGGGCGTTTCCTCCGATTCAAGCACTTCCATATCCAGCGGAGGCGGCGCATCCCGCGTCGGCAACGCCCCCATCACCCGGAGCATGTTCCCCAGTTCATGCTGCCGGCGGACCTGCCAGTCCGCAACGCTTCTCACGGGATGCAGCACGCCCTGGGCATCCTGGTACGCCATGACGTCAAGTTTGTTTTCATAAAACGGGGCGTCATCCGCCGCTGAGACAGCCAGCGCCCCCACTGCAACCAGCAGCATCCAATCCATGATGTATTCCTTTCCGCTGGACGCTTTTCCCCGTGTTTGACCGTATCAGTCCATCAATGTCGGTTCGACGCGTCGCCTTTTTCAGCGATGTCTTTCTCCACGCGAATGCCGAACAGCCCCATATACAAAGAACCGCAGAACACCTGAAGTCCTGCCAGAAGCGCGGTTGCGCCGAAGAATGCATTCCGGGCAGTGGAAAAGGGATTGGACCTGGCCGCCCTGTCTACGGACGGCGGCACATCCAGGATCAGCCACCGTGCATACCACCCCAGCATCGCCAAGCCGACCAGCGCCACCAGCGCGCCCACCAGGACGCCGCTCTCCACATTCACCCAACGGCGCAGAAAGCGGATGAAAAGCGTGTCGGTTTGACCGGCGTATTTGGATACTTTGACGCGTCCCTGCGCCATCAGCCCCAGAAGCAGAATGAAAACGCCGAGCGTCACGGCAGCCTGGGCCACGAGGCAGACGGCCAGAAACGTCGTCGGCGATTCCGGGGCCATGCCAATCCCCAGCAATCCGAGCAGGACCAGCAGTATGCCCGGTATAAAGAAGACCCACATCGAACAGTAATGCATCATGAGTTGGAGGTGTCGCCATCCATCGCGAAAGGAACGCAGATGCGGCCCCCGGCCCCGCTGATCTACATGGAAGCGGATTGGGATTTCGCGGATGTGCGCCTTATTCAGCGCCGCTTTGATCATCATTTCCGAGGCGAATTCCATGCCCTCGGAATGCAGGTCGAGCCGATCGAAAACCTCACGTGTCAGGGCGCGCATCCCGCAGTTGATGTCAGAAATGCGGCAACCAAAGAGCAGGTTGGCGGTATGGGTCAGGAACGGCGTGCCCAGCCAGCGGTGCAGCGGCGGCATCGCGCCGGGATCAATGCCGCCTTTGATGCGCGAACCGATGACCAGCCCCGCGCCTTGCCGCAGTTCCTCGACAAAGCGGGGAATATCCGCGAAGTCATAGGACATGTCGGCATCGAGAAAAATCAGATAGCGCCCGCGCGCGGCGCGCAACCCTGTACGCAGGGCATTGCCGTAGCCGGGAAACTGCGCCTCCACCACGCGCGCGCCGCCCTCTTCGGCAATGCGCTGGGATTGGTCTGCGGAACCATTGTCCGCGACGATGACTTCGCCGGGAATGCCCGCATCGCGCAGGGCCTGCGAGGCCGCCGCCACGCATGCGCCGATGGTGCCCTCTTCATTGAGGCAGGGCAGCACCACGCTCACTTCAATGGGGATTCCACTCGCGCTGGAGTCGCTCATAATGCCTTTGTGCTTGTTGCTGCGCCGACAACAGTATACCCGAAGCGCCGCCGGTTCAGGAAGAACCGCGCACACAAAGTGATGTAATGCCCTGACAGCGGTCGGCGCGTTCAGTCCGATGCGTCGGACGGCTCGGACCCGTCCGCCCCGTCCGACATGTCCGACATGTCCGACCGGTCCGACCGGTCCGACCCGTCCAAAGACGACGCATATCGTCGCATCTGGTAATGTGGTCCGATGCCTTCGATCTCGAACATATCGGTTGTTGCCTTAAATCCCAAGCGCTCGTAGAATCCCCGCGCATGGGCGCGGGCATTGCACCAGACGCATTGCACACCCGGCTGCCGGACATGGTCGAGGCAGGCGCGGCTGAGCGCCGCCCCGATTCCTTTGCCCCGCCATTCCGGCATCACCGCCATCCCCCGCATCTGGAAAAAGCCATTGCCGGTCTCGCCCGGGGGACGCGCCACATAGATGGACGCCACCCCGACGAGCACATCACCGTCAAAAGCCCCGAAATGGGCTGTACTTTCCTCGTCGTCGCCGGTCCACACCGTTGACGCGAAGGGTTTTCCCTGGCGCAGCATGGCATGACGCAGGGGCCGGGCTTCCGTGGCGCTAATGCGCCGAATTACAGCGGTTTGCGGCGCGGCGGGTGCGGGTGCATGCATATTCCTGTCAATTCGGTCCAGAAACGACAGGACTTCCTCTGCGACCTTCTCGCGCTCATGATCCCAGAAGATGACATGGTCGGAGTTTTCCAGCCAGACGGCGCGCTTCCAGAGACTCGGGATTTCGCCGAACACGCACCTGGCGGCGTCAGGCGAGGCGATACTGTCCTGGATAGCGTGTAACAGGAGCACCGGGCAAGTGACCGCCTTGAGCGTTTCCGGCGCGGCGGCCCGCGCCGCGATGCCCATGGCAGTGATGCCTGCGCGGGAAGATCGCCAGCAATAGGAGACAATTTCACGGCTGATTTCGCGGCGTTTGACCGGCTGACGCGCAGG
>CAZLII010000253.1:0-6682 GCA_964559065.1 uncultured Nitrospirales bacterium
GATGAAAATGATCACGGGGCGCGACTCCGCCGCCGCATCGGGCAGATAGAGGTCCAAGAGCAGGGGCCTCTCCCCCACGCGGCCGTATTCCACGTCGGCGCGGAAAATGACGCCGTCGGGAATCGGGATTTCACCACCGATATTCACAATGTCCACCATGCCCAGAACATACATCAGCATCGCCGCGTTGAACGTGGGAAAGCCTCGCAACGGCGACGGCGCATAGGCGGGCAGGCGCACGAGGTCCGGACGTCTGCCCGGCGGGCGTCCGTCAACGAATAGAAAATAGAACGCCACGGCGCCGCCGATGAGCAGCACCGCCAGCCCCATGCACACAATCACCCGAACGATTCGAGACATCATCGGCGTATCCCCTGCTTCCAGTGCGGCGTGCCTGCCGCGCATCGCGGACTGTGACATGAACACCGGAAAAATGTCAATTCGATATTCCGGGGACAGGAACAAATGGCCATGCTGAACAGACGTGGTCTTCCGGATTCTGGAAAAAGACGTTCCGGATTCCGGACATTGAATGCAAACTCGCCGCATGATGGGCCGAATCCGCATCCATTTCCTGTTCAGGAAAGATTCCTAAACCATTGGCGATAAAAGTATTTACCATAATCCCGACGCTTTTTGAGACTTCGGCGTGATTCTTGCCGTAACCAAATAAACTTGCAGGACGGCGCTGACGGTGTCGCAGAGGATGCGGTGGCGGCTTCATTTAAGCGCGCCGGTGAGGTGTCATTCAAAATGGGTTCATCCATGGGCAGAGGTCCAGACAGAAACGAATGGGAAAAACAACCCCCATCGTTGGCCGCCGTTCGCAAAGCGCATGTTTTCAATGTGCTCCAGATCTGCGGTGGCAGCAGGGCGCAGGCGGCGGAAATACTTGGGATGAGTGAAGGGGAATTGCGGCGGCATATAAAGACGCTTGGCATCGCATGTGTGAACGGCGAAACGAAAAAGGGGGCAAAGCGAAACCGTCTTCCAAAAGGAGGGCACGCCGATGAGTAATCAAACACGAGATGGACGGTCTTTGATCATCACGGGTTCACGTTTTCGCGTCTGGTGGCTGAAGCGCTTCCGCGGTTACCGCGTGGAGCGGCATGTGCAAACACCGCAGCAGAAATTTCTGGGTCAAATCCGCTACATCGAGCAATGGCATCTGTCGGAAAAGACCTCGGCGGAATCCTCCTGACAGCGTGGGTCGGCAAGATGGCGCGACAGTCATTTTAGGTCCCCTGCGTATGGGTTGGCCGGGCGGGACACGGTCGGACACGGACGAACACGAACAGACAAAGCGGGGCGCTGTATACCCGCGTGCTACACACAGGGAGTAGGTGCATGGCTCAGACCCCTGCGTCCCTGCTCACGGAAAGCGGGGCTTGCCACACCATTACCGAAGCCGTCAATGCCTGGCTGAAGTCATGCAACCCAACACAGAAAGCGGAAGATCCCTGTATTGACATAATATCCATATGGGTTACATTTTGGCGGAGTGGCGTGCAGCGGGGAATGTAAAAGGCCATATAGTGCGCCCCGACAATCCATGCCATTCTGCCAAAGTGTTACCTATATGGAGTATTTCAATGGCTTGCCAAAGAATTGATGAAAACATGCACTCTTCTTAGAAAATATGTTATGCTTATTCGCGGCAGAAGGTCTCTTCTTTGAGGATTGCATTCCGTGTCGCTCCTGTTTGAAGGCAGCACATTTGGTAAATATCGCATTATCCGTCAATTGGGTCGCGGCGGCATGGGGGTGGTGTATCTGGCCGAAGACACCATGCTGGCGCGGGAAATTGCGTTGAAAATCCTTGATCGCGCCATGACTTCCGACGCGAGTTTTGAGGAGCGGTTTCGTCAAGAAGCGCGCACCATTGCCCGGCTGAAACATCCCAACATCGTGCAGGTGCATGCATTGGAGCGTATCGAGGGGGAACTTGCGATTGAGATGGAATACGTGGAGGGGGGCGCGCTTTCGGAGGTGATCGTAGATCGCGCGCAAGCCATTCAAATCATTTATGACACCCTGGAGGCGCTGGCCTGCTGTCATGGATTGGGGATCGTCCATCGCGATGTGAAACCCAGCAACATTCTGATTTCCGGCGAACGCCGGGCGCTGCTGACGGACTTTGGCCTGTCGAAATTGCTGAGCGCATACCATGCGTCCATGATGTCGGCGATATCCACATCGGCGTTGTTTGTCGGCACGCCGCGCTATGCGCCGCCGGAATCCTGGGACGCCCAGGAGGCCTCCGCGCGTTGGGATGTCTATTCTATGGGCATGATCCTTTATGAGGAATTTGCGCGCAAGACTCCCTATGACGCGGAAACGCCCTTCGCCCTAATCAAACAGATTATCGAACGACCCATTACGCCGTTGCACGAGGTCACTGAAGGGGTTTCGCCGGAATTGAGCGCGCTGGTCTCGGCCATGCTGAAACGCGAACCGGAGAAACGGCCGGAAGATGCGGCGCAGGCGCTGGAACAGTTTCACAAATGCCCGGAAGTGCGGGAGGCGCTTGGGGCAGATCGGTCCACTGTCCTCCGAAAACGCCCTGTTACCCCTGTGCCTAAGCGGGGTTCTGTGCTGAAAACAGGACTTCCGGCAACCGCTGCGGGAAAGAAATGGAAATTTCTAAGGCTGGTTGCGGCGATCGCGTTATGTCTTGCGTTGACTGTGGCGGCGGTTTTGCGGTGGGGATACCCGCCGCTGGATGAAACGTCCTCCCAAGTTCCGGCGAGGTCAGCCCCGGCGGAACCCTTTGGCGTTTACAATACGATCGAACCTGCGCGACAGCAGATATGGAACGACCAGTGGCTGATGCGCCCCGGCGACAAACCGGACGAGTATCTGGTTCTGGCCGCCAAGGACACCCACCTCTGGCAGATGCGCGCCCGCGTGATAGACAAGGACACCCTGTCCTTCAGCGGCAATTGGGCGGAATACACCGACACGACGGCGCGGGCGTTTCGATACGGCGCCCTTACCGGAACCGGTCGCTGGATTAACTCCAACCAGGATTTCTCTCTCGCGTTGGAATTTGTTTCCAGCCTGGACGGCGCCCAACAGGAAAGGTCCTATGTTCTCAAACGCTCACCAAGGGAGGTCAGTGAAGTCGCTTTTCTGCGGGCATTGGAACGGTCGGCGTATTTTCCAGCCATTCTCTACAACGAATTGTTTCCCAGGCAGGCGCCCTGGGCGCTGGAGATTGAGCGCTGTCTCTCAGCGGCTTTGGGTCCGGTGATCACTGTGCCCTTCATTCGAGGTGATGCCGCAGCGCCAATCATAGATGGACGCATAAGTGAGTCTTTCTGGCGCGTATCGGAACTGGAGAGCGCAGAAGCGCAGGGCTTGCTCCGCAGCGATTTACCGGGAACGCCGGACAAAATGATGCTGCGCTATGACACGGAGGGACTGTACATCGGATGGCGCATTCGATCGGCCCCGTCCCGTGCGCGAATCTCTTTGGGGCTGATGACACACTACCGAACACCCGCCACCGACTCGCCCCGTTGGTCGGCACAGATTGAGGAGGGCGTCATTACCGCCAGCCGGCATGTGCAACGCGGCCAGGGTGTCCCTTGGAACTGCAATTGGACTGCGGCGTTTTCTCCGGTCGGGGACGATACGGATGCGTCCGCGCCGCTATGGGAAACCGTGATTTATATTCCGTTTGACGGTCTGGCGGATACGCAGCCGGCCCGACCCGGCGAGCGCTGGCGCGTGAATTGTCATCTGACTGATCCCCAGTCTCCCGGTCGGGAACCCGTGATAGTCTGGGGGGTGAAGAATATCAGTGAAGTGGAACACGGCGTTATGCTTGCGTTTGGATCATGATAAACGGATAGAGGCATTCTATAAAGAGACATCCATTTGTGAAATGACCTCCTGGTCTTGGGGGACCGTTATAATGATAGTGCGTGTTCTGATCGCCATCAGCGCCATTTTCGGCGCGAATGCCGGCATCGCGTCCGAAGAACCCCCTTCCTCATTTCCAAACCACCTTGTTGCCGGAGGCGACCGACTCTTCTTCTTTGCAGACGACGGTATTCACGGCCAAGAACTTTGGATGTGGACGCCGGACCCTGCCAATCCCGCAAATGGAAAATGTGAACTTGTCGCTGATCTGGAGCCAGGGGCAAATGGAACCGTTTGCACAAACACGCATATTTTGCATGGGTGGGTTTACATTGGTATCGAGTCCAAGGAGCGTGGCGCGGAAGTATGGATGTGGAACGAAAAAAGTCATCGTCTGGAGCAGGCGCAGGTCGCCGGGCTGCCCGCCGGCTGGCATGTTTTCGGCATGCTTTGCAGTATTGATTCGCAAGTGGTACTGACAGCCTCAGACTCGAAAACAGCCATCGGCCTGTGCGTGGGTCCCGCGGGGGAGAATGCGTTTCGTTTTCTTCCGGAGAGCATGTCAACGAATCTGCCGGGGCACATGCCGTATGCGCTGATTTCGAAGACGACAGCCCTTTTCGGAACAAGAGACGGGATTCTGCGCAGCGATGGCACGCCGGAAGGCACCTTTTCATTCAATACGCCGGAATGGTCAGACAAACGGTCTGGCATCCGCGAAATGATTGCCATCAACGGCAAGGCCCTTTTTCTGAACGGTTATGCCTCTCTTGGTGAAGAACTGTGGGCAAGCGACGGAACGGCAGAGGGGACTTTTCTGCTCAAGGATATCCATCCCGGTCCGAATGGGTCTGTGATCAATATGTTCTATCGTCATAAGAATTATGTGCTTTTTCAGGCCGACGACGGTGCGCACGGCATCGAATTGTGGCGTAGCGATGGCACGCCGGAAGGCACTTTCCTGCTATGCGACATTGCTCCGGGGCTGGCCTCCAGTGACCCTCATTATTTCTGTTCCGTGGGAGAATGGATTTACTTCGTGGCGAATGATGGCGCGCATGGCAAGGAAATCTGGCGCACCAACGGCACTCGCGAGGGTACACATTTGGTTGTGGATTTGATGCCCGGACAGGCCAGCAGCGGCCCCTGGAGTTTGACTGCCTATCAAGGGAAACTCTTCTTCTGCGCCAATTCGCCGGACTTTGGCGAGGAAGTCTTTTTTACGGACGGCACGGGCGAAGGCACACGCGTCCTCAAAGATGTTGCGCCCGGACCGGGATGGTCGGGTCCTGACAACCTGTGCGTATTCGGCGATTACCTGTTCTTCTCCTGCAATGACGGCATTCATGGCGAGGAATTGTGGATAAGCGATGGAACCGTCAACGGCACTCGGCTGGCGGCGGACATTCGCCGCAGCACCCATGCGCTCAATCCATCGTCTTCGCCCAGCGAACTGACTGCCGCCGGCGACCTGTTGCTGCTTGTTGTGGAAACACCCGAATATGACAACACACTATGGCAAAGTGATGGCACGGAGCACGGTACGCATCCTGTTATAAATATGGCACAGTTTAGCATAGGAACAGGACCACGATGCTTGACGGCATCGGCGGATTTGGTCTTTTTTTCCGCGCAGGATGACGAACACGGGCGTGAACCCTGGGTTTATGATCCAAACGGCAGAGATTGCCGCATCTTGAAAGATCTTTGCCCTGGCCCATGCGCTTCAAATCCCGATCATTTCCTTTCTATTGACCAGTGGATGTACTTCTCCGCCGATGACGGCATCCATGGGCGCCGGGTGTGGCGCAGCAGCGCATCCGGAGACAACATCGAAATGTTGAACCTTGCGCCCGATGAAGGCGCGGGATTGAACGTGGTTCAAATCTTCACCCTCTTGGGGCGGATATATTGTTATGCACGTGAAGACGCTGCATCCGCCTCGCTATGGCGCGTTGATGCGAACCACGGTCTCGTCGAACGCCTGGTGCGCTTCAACACTCCCCTGCCGCCGTGGGACCCCAATGAACCCCACGTGTTTCCGGTATTGGACGGCGAAGCCCCAATGCCTGAAGACTTGGTCGAGGAATTGTACTTGGTGGGCACCATTTGTCCTTACAATCCGGAACCCCGGGCGCCCGACACGGCTGTTCTAGAGGACAAATTACTCTTCCCCGCCCACACCAACGCCTACGGCGCGGAACTGTGGCGCACTGATGGCACCCGCGCCGGCACCACCCTGGTCTGCGACATTTTCCTGGGGCGCGCCAGTTCCAGTCCGCATTGCCTGCGGGTCAGTTGCGGCAAACTCTATTTTATCGCTGAGTTCCCTGTGGAAGGAATGGTGGTGGGAGAGAGCAACGGCACCCCCCAAGGCACCCGGTTCATCAGACCTTTCAATCGTGGCGCCAACATCTATTTCCCCTCCATCACAGCATCAGGAATGGAACGACTCGGAGAGAATCAACTTATTCTCGCGTCCATTTTTCCCATCGCCGGCACGCCAGGCAACATGCAATTGGGTATGATCAGATGCACAGAAGGAGAAGAGGAATACGTGCATTTCGGCACCATTAGAGCCGGCAACAGCGGTGCGTGGCCGCGCCAATTCACAGAAGTCAACGGTTGTATCTTCTTCACTGCCGATGACGGCATTCACGGCGAAGAACTGTGGCTCACAGATGGCGAAAAAGAAGTCCGCATGGTAAGGGACATCCTGCCGGCTGTCATCATCTCCGCCCGATAGCGCTCACAGGGCGCGCAGCCCGCCGATATCCCCCTCCATCACACTGGATGGACGCCCCCTTTCAGCAAA
>CAZLII010000254.1:0-4788 GCA_964559065.1 uncultured Nitrospirales bacterium
GGGCCGCTCGCAACGGATGACGCCAGTATTCACCGCATCCATCAGAGCGGCATTCCCTATATCGCCCTGGGGCGGCTGGACAGTCTTCCGGAATGCAGCAGCGCTACGGTGGATTATGTCGAGGGCGCCTACCTGAGCGCCAGGTTTCTTCTGGACCGGGGCCACACGCGAATCGCCATGTTGAAGGGATTTCACGGGTATCAGCCGGGCGTGGAACGGATTCGCGGATATCGCAAAGCGCTGGACGAAGCGGGCATTCCGTTCGACGAAAACCTGATCCGCGCGGTGAATTTTGGGTCCCGCAACGTCGCCAATATGGTGTATCGGCTGCTGGCGGACCCCACGGTCACCGCCCTGATTGATTGCAGCGCAGTGCAGGACGGCGCGAGCCTGCGCGAAGGCATGCGGCGCGCCGGGCGCACGCCCGGCAAAAATGTTGACGTGCTAACGTGGACCTATGACGAGCGCGCGGCGGTGCTGACGGAGGCCGCCGCGCATGTGTGGCTGCCCGTGCGCGAGGCGGCGGCCGAAGGCATCGAGCAACTGGGGGAATGGACGGCGGGCGCCCGCAAGGGTCCCATCCAGGTGATTTATCGCCCTGTATTAAATACCGAACCCAAGATCGGCGAAGCGCCCAAGCCCAAGCGGTTGTTTGATTTGCTGGAATGATCGCGCAAATAAGGATTGCTGTCATGGCGATGCGTTTGTTGGTAACCGGCGCCGGCGGCTTTGTCGCGGGGAGCATTCTGCGCCAGGCCCTGGACGCCTGGGAGGTGTTCGCGCTAAGCCGTGGCGCGACGCCGCTGGTTCGGCCGGGTCTCACCTGGCATACGGCGGATATCTGCGACGCGGCGCAAATCGCGGCAGCCTTTGAATCATTCCGGCCGCATGCCGTTATCCATGCCGCTGCCATCGCCGATATTGACTATTGCGAGGCGCATCAGGACGCCGCGACGCGCGTGAACGTCACCGCCACGCGGTATATCGCAGAGCAGTGCACTCGGCGTGGGTGTCGGCTGATCTATCTGTCCACGGACACCGTGTTCGACGGCGAGCGGGGCGGTTATGCCGAATCCGATGCGCCGAACCCGCTGAACCACTACGCGGCGACGAAGGTGGCGGCGGAACACGTGGTCGCCGGGGCGGGATGCCCGTCTGTGACGGCGCGGGTGGCGCTGGTGATGGGGCTGCCGATGCTGGGCGCGGGCAACTCCTTTCTCTCGCGCATGCTGCCCGTGCTGGCGCAGGGCAGGGAACTCGGCGTGCCTGACCAGGAGATTAGGTCTCCGATTGATGTGGTCACGCTGGGCCGCGCCCTGCTGGAACTGGCGCAGTCCGACTTCACCGGCGTGCTGCATCTGGCGGGCAACGGCCGGCTGAACCGCCACGTCATGGTCCGGCGCATCGCCGAACGCTTCGGTTACGACCCCGCCCTGGTGAAGCCCACAAATCCCATCCACCTCCCCGGACGCGCCCCGCGCCCGCGCGACGTGTCCCTGCGCAACGACAGGGCGCGGGCCGTCCTGCGCACCCCCATGCAGGACCTGGACGGGGGGATTGCATTGGTGCTGGAGACACGAGATGGGTAGTGTGTTCAAAAACCAAAAGGGTTTTGAACCGCTTTTGCATGGTTTTTTAATGCTTTCTCCCTGGGGTTTTCCACAAGGATCATGGGGTTTTCCACTGATCAGAATAGCGCGCGTCGCGCTTTCCGTACACGGGCGGGACGCCGATGCTACCGACCGCATTCCTGCAATCCAAAATCAGATGGATAGACTATAATAAAAAGGCAATAGATGCCCCTGGTCAACGGATCTTTTGAGCGTGTAGGGAAACGGCTTTGTAAAAGTGGAGACCCAATGTCATGAATAGAAACGGTTTCACCCTCATCGAGTTGTTGGTCGTCATCGCCATCATCGGTATTCTTGCGGCCATCCTGCTGCCGGCGCTGGCGCGCGCCCGCGAAGCGGCCCGGCGTTCCAGTTGTCAGAACAACCTGAAACAATTCGGCTTGGTGTTCAAGATGTATGCCAACGAGTGCAGGGGACAGATGTTTCCCAATATCAAGCATGTGAGCGGCGACCACTGCGATGCGGTCGCCGTGGGCAAGTTTTTTATTCAGGGGGATCAAATCTATCCCGAATATCTGACAGACCCGCACATCATCATTTGTCCTTCCGATGCGGAAGGCCAGAACCACTGGACGAACGGCAACTACAATTGCGGCGGCGACCCCCGACAGGGGTTCTGCCCCTGCAGGTTCGGCGAGCAGTCCTATTTCTACACCGGCTGGGCGATTGTGCTTGACCATTATGTCACCCCCGGCGCTGATCCGACAGCCCAAGACGGATCGAGTCTCTACGGTCCCTTTCTTATGGCCGTGATGACGCTGATTGGGGAGCAGCAGTCGGCCGCCAACCGCCAGCAGGCATATGCGCTCGTGGCCGGAGACATGAGCATGGACGACGGCACGGGTCGTGTCGCCTACAGGCTCAGAGAAGGTATCGAACGTTTCTTCATTACCGACATCAACAATCCGGCGGCGTCGGCGCTGGCGCAAAGCGAATTGGCCGTGATGTGGGACGTGGTCAGCACCATTGTTTCAGATTTCAGCCATGTTCCCGGTGGCAGCAACGTGCTTTACATGGACGGCCATGTTGCGTTTCAGCGTTATCCCGGACGGGAACACCCCGTAAACGCCACCTGGGCCTATTTGATGGGCTTGAAGGAAACCCTTTTGCCTTGACCTCCGGTCGCGAGAGGTGAGAAGCCGTATGCAAGACCTGCAGGGGAAAACAGCCGTGATCACCGGCGCCGGCGGGGGGATCGGGAGCGCCGTCGCACGCGCATTCGCCCGCGAGGGGGTCCGGCTCGCGATCAGCGATACTGACGAAGCGGCGTTGACACGGCTGAAACAGGAACTCGATGCGGTTTCCGGCGACGCCATTGCGATGCGCCTTGATGTCGCCGACCGCGACGCCGTCGCGGCCTTTGCCGACGCCTCGCCCGTCCCAGACATTCTGGTCAACTGCGCCGGCGTATTCATCTCCGGCGGATTTCTGGACCTGTCCCTGGCTGATTGGGACTGGGTGCTGGGGGTCAATCTCATCGGGACCATCAACGTGTGCCACCATTTCATCCCCCGCATGGTCGCCCGGCGACAGCCCGGCCATATCGTTAACCTCGCTTCCATGTACGGCTATTGGCCCAGCCCTGCCGTCTCCGGTTACCTGACCTCGAAGTTCGGCCTCTTCGGATTCTCCGAAGCCCTGCGCGAGGATTTGCGGTCCACCGGCATACGCGTTTCCACGGTCTGCCCCGGCATGATCCATACCCCCCTGGTGCGCAACATGCGCATCCGCAATGCCCCCGGAGACGAAGAGGCCGTGCGCAACGCAATCGAGAACCGCTATGTCCGACGCAATTACTCCCCCGAACATGTCGCCCGCGCCGTCGTCCAGGCAATCCGCAAAGAGAAAGGACTCGTGCTGGTCTCTCCGGAGGCCCGGATCATGTACCACATTGAGCGCTATTGTCCGCGTCTGAGCCGCTTCATTGCCCGGCGCGCCGCCGCCCGCCTGTTCTCAGCATGAAGATACGGCAAACCGCACTTGAGGCGCCTTCATCCAGACTTCGCCTGCGAACGCAACAGATGCGATCAGCGCTGGCGAAAATACAGTACTTTCTCCAGATATAAGATATATGCAACCTCATGACATAAAAACAACAGGAACGGCGGCGTAATATCCCGGGGATCGCCAATGCTGTAAGAATAGCCTCATTTGCCTTCTCCCTGAATAATGCCTGATTCCAGAAGGCCTTTGAGGGCGGATACATGGTCCCGAAAGGCCCCGCGCCCCTTGTCCGTGGCGCGGATGAACGTGCGCGGCTTGCGATCCACGAAGGTTTTCTCCTGTTCGAGATAGCCCGCTTCCTCCAATTTCAGCAGATGTGCGCCAAGGTTGCCGTCCGTGGTCTTAAGCGCATCGCGCAGATAGGTGAAATTCACGCGCTCTTGCGCTCCCAAGGCTACCAGGGCCGCCATGATTTGCAATCGCACCGGTTGATGGATTGTCACATCAAACGTTGACATGCTGTCCCAACCTTCTGACGGCAACCATCCAGCACATCCGCATCCACAAGCCAAATCCAAACAGCATGCTCCCGCCAACAATCGCCATGAACGGGAAGAAAATGGGATTGAAAACAAAATACGCCAGACAAGTCAACGCAGTCAGACCCAGACCAGCACAGATGAAATGTCTCTGTTCCAGCCAAAGTCCCATCACCACATAGGCAAACATCGGGACGATTGTGTTGATGGCGGCGATGGCCTTTGCCCCGTCCGGCGTGGAATTCAGGAGCGCATGGCTCAGGTAAGGGCTGACAATCAAGTAGCCCAGGAAGCAATACCCGTACATGGCCCACCAGAAATAACCAATTCGCTTGTCCGCCAGATTCCTCACAGGAGCCGTTCGCCGCATCTCAAAAAGAATGGTGCAGGCCACGCCCGCCCCAACAAGTGGGAACCAGAGTGCGTGATAGACGTTCGGCCATCCATACGCTGCAACGTAATGGCTCCACATGAACCCTGTGAACCAGATTGCACCCCACATCATCACAATCACGTCTGCGCCGGCCATTGCGGATACCAGCCGTGTGGCCTTTGCGGTGGCGTCGGCGTCGGCCAACGCTTTTCGTGCGTACTCAGAAGTCATGTTCATGGTCAGGCTCCTTTCTGTAGAGAACTCTGCACTACAGAGTACATGAAACGTGCTCCCATGTCAA
>CAZLII010000254.1:4798-6660 GCA_964559065.1 uncultured Nitrospirales bacterium
AAAAAGCGGCAGGAACAATCCGGAAACGAAGGTTTGCACCCGAAGTTTTGGGGAAATCCCCACGATGAATGCATCCACCGCTCTTGCGCCCTGTCAAGATTTCCGACTGCGTACGGGCCAATCTCAACAACTGCGGTGGATTAGTTCTGCC
The DNA here is from genome assembly GCA_964559065.1 of uncultured Nitrospirales bacterium. Lineage (GTDB taxonomy): Bacteria > Hydrogenedentota > Hydrogenedentia > Hydrogenedentales > CAILVY01 > CALEDJ01. The sequence continues at coordinate 4,950 of CAZLII010000254.1, forward strand.
GCTTTGCCGACGATTTCTCCCTCTTCGGCTAAAGACGACAAGAACAGGATGAGGGGACCGCCCGGATAGGGTTGGGCATCAATCAGAAGGTCCATGCGACCATCGCGGTCCAGGTCGCCAATCCATACAACCACAGGGAATTCTTCCTCAACGGAAGTCTCGGGGATCCGAATAACCTCCTGAACAAGACCGTCAGAACGGAGTTGTTCCCGGACGTTGATCGTGTAATCCTTGACAATGGGATGTCGTGGTCCTACTACGTTGCCCAGTGCGAACACGACATCGTAGTGAGGCCGGAAATGATAGGCGTGAAACGCCTCCCCAGGCATGAGTCGTCTATACCTTGATGCAGTTTTCACGGGGCCGGCTGAGAAGCGGCTCAACCCCCGGACCATAAACAGAGGCGCCTTCTCCTGGTCAATGAGAATGTGGGGAACATGGGCGTCAAGGCAGGCGTCGAATTGTTCTGCCACTGTGATTGTTGTCTGGATCAGTTCATAGAAACCCGGTTCGGTTTCATATAACCCCCACCACTTTTCCCCAGAATGGACCTCCGGCCATTCATGCTCACGCAATCCCACCCCCAACATCTCCACCCGAGGGGGGATAACCGTGTCTTGGGAAGTTTCCTGTTCGGGTGTGGCACTGCCCTTCAGAAAAAAGGCAAGGAGCAATACCAGCGGAATCCCCGATATACGGATTCGCGGGATAGGCGCGGCGCGCAACCTGCACATCTGATTTTGCTTGCTTTGATCCCAATTCCGTGAAAAGGCTACCATACGGCCTGTTCAGTAATGCGGGCCAACCAGGAGGATTCCCCGTGTCGAAAAACGCCATTGCCGCCTATTTGCGCGAAACGCCTCCCGATGCTGTTGACGCCGGTTTTCTGGGATATATCGCGAATTTGAGCGAAATTGCGAAGGCAGCCCCCGCCGTGGCCAAGGCCATTGTGCAGGAATTGGCGGACCAGCGCCGCTACCTCAAACTGATCGCCAGCGAGAACTATTGCTCGCTTGCCACCCAACTGGCCATGGGCAATCTGTTGACCGACAAGTACGCAGAGGGATTTCCCGGCCAGCGCTTCTATGAAGGCTGCGACAACGTGGACGCCATCGAGGCGTATGCCTGCGAGCAGGCTTGCAAACTTTTCAACGCCGACCACGCCTACGTGCAGCCGCACAGCGGGGCCGACGCGAATCTGGTGGCGTATTGGGCGGTGCTCACCGCGCGTGTGGAAGTCCCGCACTTGGAGGCGATGGGCGTCAAAGACCCGTCCAAATTATCGCAGGATGACTGGGACCGCATCCGGCAGGCGATCAACAACCAGAAACTGCTGGGCATGGACTATTACTCCGGCGGACACCTGACGCACGGCTACCGGCGCAACCTCTCCGCGAAAATGTTCGACGCCTACAGTTATGCCGTGAACCGGGAGACCGGGCTTCTGGACTATGATGTCATCGAACGCATGGCGTTGGAACTGAAGCCGCTGATCCTGCTGGCGGGATACAGCGCCTATCCCCGCGAAATCAATTTCCGGCGCATGCGCGCAATCGCCGATAAGGCCGGCGCGGTGTTTATGGTGGATATGGCGCATTTTGCGGGTCTCGTCGCCGGCGGCGTGTTCCAGGGCGACGCCAACCCCGTAGAACATGCGCACATCGTCACCTCGACGACGCACAAGACCCTGCGCGGGCCGCGCGGCGGCATT
>CAZLII010000255.1:0-6650 GCA_964559065.1 uncultured Nitrospirales bacterium
GTGGCGCAGGTGGGCACGCAGCAGCGCTCCATGGAGATGTTCCAGCGCGCCATCGGCCTCATCCACAGCGGGCGCATCGGCCGGGTGACCTCAGCGGGGGCGTGGGTCGGCACGAATGGCCTGATTGTGGGCGAGACGCCCGGCCCCGTGCCGCGGGGGTTGGACTGGGACCTCTGGCTCGGCCCCGCGCCGTGGGCGCCTTATGCGCCGGAGCGGTTCGGCGGTTTCATGGGCTGGCATGACTACGCGCGCGGCGGCGAATTGACGAATTGGGGCGTCCATCTCATTGACGTGGTGCACTGGGGCATCGGCCAGGACCAGCCCCTGAGCGTGCAGGCGCTCGGCGGCACTTACCGCACGGGGACCGGCGCGGACAACTACGAGACCATCGAGGCCATGCTGGAATATCCGGGATGCAATGTCACCTGGGAGCAGCGGCACCAGAACCGCCACGCGGGCAAGGGCTATGGCATCCGCTTCAACGGAACCGACGGCGCGCTCTATGTGGACCGCAACACCTTCGTCGTCGAACCCGCCGGACTGGGCATCCCGGAATACATTGGCGAACCGGAGCGCAGTTGGGCGCATCCGCCACACCACAACAATTTCTTCGATTGTGTGCGCACGCGGAAACGCCCCGCGGCGGATATCGAGCAGGCCTTCCGGTCCACGGCGGCGGTGCTGCTGGCGGGCATTGCGCTGAAAACGCGGCGGCGATTGAACTGGGACGGCGCGGCGGAGCGCTTCATCAATGACGAGGAAGCCAACCGCCACCTGACCCGCGCCTATCGTCCGCCTTGGCATCTATGAGTGCGGAGTGCGGAATGCGGAGTCGTAGTCGTAGGGTGGGTGCAATGGAGCGAAGCGCAATGGAACCCACCGTTTAATGCGGAATGCGGAATGCGGAATGCGGAAAATCGCGCCGAAATCGGCGCGTTCGAGGATCTATGCGATGAACTGTTTCGCAGGCTTATGTTTGGCGATGCTGGCGGCGGGCGCGGGCGTCGCGCCGCCGCCGTCCCTGGAAATACTGGTCAACCGGCTCACGGGTGGCGGGGATGCCGCGCTGGTTGAAGCGCGGCAGATGCTGCCGCGCCACGGCGTGGCCGCCGTGGGGAAAATCGCGCCGCTATTGGCGCATGACGACCCGGCAATATGGCGCACGGCCTTTAATATCATCGCCGACATCGCCAACGAGGCAACCGCGCCGGGCCGCGAAGCGGACCGCGCCGTGATCACGGACCACCTGATGCCGTTGCTCGCGCCCGAACACCCAAGGCATCTCAAACAGCGCGCGCTGCGGTTGTTGGCGATTGTCGCGCCGGACGGCGCCGCTTTACAGCCCGTCGCTGCGCTGTTGACCGGTGATGACCCGGAATTGCGCGAAAATGCGCGCGCGGCGCTCCAGGAAATGGGCACGGGCAGCGCGGCAATGGCGCTGTGCGCGGCGCTGGAGGGCGCGGATGCGGCATTCCAGCGCGATCTGCTGCGCGCGATCGCGGCCATCCGCGACCCCCGCTGTGCCTTGTCGGTGCATCAACTGACGGCGAGCGATGACGCAGCGGTGCGCGCGGCGGCGGCCTGCGCCCTGTGCTGGATTGGCGACCCGGCGCTCATCCGCCCGCTGCTTGCGGTGTGGCAGGCGGCGGACGACGCCACCAGATTCGAGGCAGGCGACGCGCTGCTGCGCCTCGCGGACGCGATCGTGCGCCAGGGCAACGGCTGGGACTTCGCCATCGCGGTGTACCGCAGGATGCTCCGGGAGGAAACCGACCCGGTGCTGCGCGGCGGCGCCATCGCGGGGCTTGGCCGTTTCGGCGATGACACCATGGTTGAGGACATCCTCGACGCCATCGGCGGGGAGGCGGGCCGGGAACTGGAACCGGCGGCGATCGAAGCCTTCCGCCATCTGCATGGCCCCGGCGTGGAGCGGAAACTTTTCGCCGCGCATTCCGCGCTGTCGCCGGACATGCGCGCCGGCATGCTGCATGTGCTCGCCGCCACAAAGAATCCCGCATGCCTGGAACTGTTCCGCGACGCGGCGCAATCGGACGACCCGGCCCTGCGCCAGGCGGCCATCGAAGCTTTGCATGACAGCGGCATGCCCGAAGCTCTGGATGCCCTGTCAGACCTGGCCCGCGACACCGCCGCCGCGCTGGCGGCGGCCACAGCGGAAAACGAGGCGGCGACGAACGCCATCCGCCGGATGGCGCGGCAATTTGCGCAGGAAGGGCGCGCCGAGGCGGCAGGCAGGGCATACCTGGAATTGTATCGCGCGGCGATGGATGAGGAAGACCGCGCCGAGGCGCTCGAAGGCATCCGACAGTTTCCTGTGCCGGAGGCGTTTGACGTGTTTACGGCCGCCATGAGCGAAGAGGAGGTCGCGGCGCTGCCCGTGACGACCCTGCTGGGCGTGGCGCAGGCGATGCAGCGTGAAGGCCGCGCTGAGGACGCCGAGAAACTTTTCGTCTCGCTGCTGCCGCGCCTGAACACCACCGAGGCCGTGCGCGAGGCGGCGCATCTGTTCAATCTCGCGGGCGGCGGGCCGGAAGCGGCCCTGCGGCTTGGCGCGATCCCGCGCTGGCGGATTGCGGGGCCGTTCCCCTGGCGCATGGCGGACGCCTTCAGTGTGACACACATCAATGAGCCGGACATTGACCTCGATGCAACGTATTCGGTGGGGGATCAGACGATTTCCTGGAAAGAGGTGGCGACCTCGGACGCGGGCGGCACGGTGGACCTCATGGGCCTTTACGGCGCGATTGACAACGCCTGCGCCTACGCCCATGCCGTGGTCCATGTGCCGGAGGACACCGATGCGGTGATCCGCGCCGGTTCAGACGACGGCATCAAGGTCTGGGTGAACGGCGAAGCGGTCTTGGAGAACAACGTGGACCGCGGAAGCGATTTCGATCAGGACGAGGCCCCGGTGCGCCTGCGCGCCGGTGACAATCATATCCTGGCGTGCGTGACGCAAAACGCGGGCGGCTGGAATTTCCGCCTGCGCCTGACCCATCCCGACGGCGGCATCCTGCCGTTTACCCTCACGGAATAACAGAGAAAGGAAACTTGGCAATGCTGGCGACTGCGGCGATCATTCTGGCGGCGATGGCCGCCGAAGGCGAGACCATCCTGCGTTTCGAGCGCGAGCGCATCGGCATGGGGATTTACGAAGCGGCCTCGGCCTTCGATGTCAACAATGACGGCCACATGGACATCGTGTCCGGCGAATACTGGTATCCCGGCCCGGACTTCAAGACCGCGCACAAAATCGGCGACATTCCCCAGCACGACGACTACTACGACGATTTCTCGAATTACCCCATGGACGTCAACGGCGACGGCTACCTCGACATCGTCACCGGCGGCTGGTGGAACAAAACGCTGCGGTGGCGCGAGAACCCCAAGGGCGAGCCGGTCGAGTGGCCCGTCCACGACGTCGCCGAAGTCGGCAATGTCGAGCGCGCCTGCTTCTGCGACATTGACGGCGATGGCTACGAGGAGGTCATCCCCGTCACCGCGCCCATCCACATTTTCAAACTGCGCCGCGACGAGCAGGGCCGCGGCCTCGGCGCTTTCGATCAGTTCACCATCGCAACCAAGGGCGGCGGCGGGCACGGCTTCGGCTGCGGCGATGTGAACAGGAACGGGCGCATGGACCTGGTGTTTGCCGGGGGCTGGATGGAAGCGCCGGAGAATCCCTGGGACCTCGACCAGTGGGTCTGGCATCCGGAATTCGATTTAGGGTCCGCAAGCGTGCCCATCCTCGTGCATGACGTGAACGGCGACGGCCTGAACGACCTGATCGTCGGCGCGGCGCACGACTATGGCCTGTGGTGGTATGAGCAGGGCCGCGACGCCGACGGCAAACGCACCTGGACCCGCCACGACATTGACCCGCACCGTTCCCAGTATCACGACATGCAGCTGGTGGACCTCGACAAGGACGGTTCTTTGGAATTGATCACGGGGAAACGCTACCGCGCCCACGGATTCAGCGACCCCGGTTCCCTGGACCCGCTCGGCCTCTACTACTTCAAAATCCGGGGCGGCAAATTCGACCGCGTCACCCTCGATTACGGCCCGGCGGACCGCGCCAGCGGCGCGGGCATCTATTTCTGGGTGGCCGACATCACCGGCAACGGCTGGAAGGACATTCTCGCCCCGGGCAAGGAGGGGCTGTATCTGTTTCGCAATCTGGGGCCGATGGAAAAGCCTTGAGGGGAAATTTTTAATAGGACGTATAGGACTAATTAGGACCTATAGGACAAAAAAACGCAGTCGCCCTCATCCATACAGTCCATACAGTCCACTTCGTCCACAAAATCTACGAAGTCCATAGAATCCAAGAAATCCACGAGGTCATTCGATGCTTCTTGCCGCATATGCGTCGGGGTTGCTGCTGCTGGGGGCGGCGGTCGGTGTGATCAGCGCGGCCATCGGGCTGGGCGGCGGCATCGTGATGGTGCCGGCCTTTCTCACGTTCATTCCGGGGATGGATGCGCACACCGCCAAGGGCACCAGCCTGTTCATCATCCTCTTCGTGGCCTTGGCGAATGCTTGGCGGCTGAACCGGCATCTTCCGGAGAAGCCCTGGCGGATGGCGGCGGCCATGTCGTGTGGCTCGCTCGTTGGCGGCTACGCGGGGGCATGGGTCACGGCGCGCATGAGCGAGGCGGCGGTGGTGTGGATATTCGTCGCGTTTCTGGGGCTTCTGGCGGTGCGCACGTTTTTCCTGCCAACCCCGAAGGTGGGGGCGGAAGCCGTGCGGCCGCGCCACGCGTTGGCTGCGCTGATTGGCGTGGTGGCGGGGGTGGTGGGCGGCGCGACGGGCACGGGTGGCGGGCTGGTGCTCGTGCCGCTGGCGTTGTTGACCGGATGCGCGTGCAACGCGCGGGTGGTGGGCCTTTCCAACATGGTCATGGTGGTGACCAGCGCGGCGGGGTCTGTGGCGCATTTCCTGGCGCAGCCGGTGTACGCCGGGGCCTGGACCGTCGGTCAGGTGTGGCTGCCGCTCGTGCCGCTGGTCTTTCTCGGCGCGCAGATAGGGTCGCCGTGCGGCGTGTGGATCAACGCGCGGCTCAGCCTGCGCGGACGTCGTTGGGTGCTCGCCGCCGTCCTGGCCCTCGTGGCCGCCCGGATGCTCATCCGCGCCCTTTCCTGATGCGGCGGACGACGCCGGGCTTGACTCATTCGCCCCGGACGGGTAGCATGGCGGGTCCATGCGAAAGGAGACCCGAAGTGGAACTGTTGTGCTTCCCGCTCACGCCGTTTTACACCAATTCCTACGTGCTCAAGGACAACGGCGAAGCGATTATTGTTGATCCCGGCGAAGCCTCGCCACGACTGCTGCGCAGTGTCGAGGACAGCAAAGTGACGCTGATTGTGAACACGCACTGTCATTGCGACCACGCGGGCGGCAATGCGGGGGTGAAAGCGGCGACCGGCGCGCCGCTCGCCATCCACCGCGAGGAACTGCCCCTGCTCGAATCGCTTCCGCAGCAGGGCCTGATGTTCGGCGTGCCGTTCCCCCCTTCCCCGCCGCCGGACCGCTTTCTGGAAGAGGGCGAGGAAATTCAGGTGGGGAACGTGACGCTGCGCGTCTTGCATACGCCGGGGCATTCGCCCGGGCACATCGCGTTGGCGGGGCCGGGTTTCATACTGGCGGGCGACGTGCTGTTTGCCGGGTCCATCGGGCGCACCGACCTGCCCGGCGGCAGTTATCCGCAGTTGCTGGCGTCCATCCGCGCGAAACTGCTCACCCTTCCGGATGACACGGTGGTCTATTCCGGGCATGGCCCGGAGACCACCATCGGCGCGGAACGGGCAAGCAATCCGTTTCTGGTGTAGGCCATGCTTGCCGCGTGCGCCATGGTCTGTTTGCTTGCCGCGTCGGTGGCCATTGAACTCGCGCCGGACCAGCCCCTCTCTTTCGTGTATGTGGACGACCCGCTCATTATCGAATTGCAGGCGGCGGAAGACGGCGAAGCCGAGGCGCGTATGGTCGTCCAGGGAGCGCATCGGGATGAACCGCTCGCCTTCGACATCGGCCCTTTCCCCCTGCGGCGCGGCGGCAGCAGGTGGTGCGCAGTGCCCGACTTCCCCCCGGAGCGCGGCTATTTCACGGCGCGCGTGGCGGTGCGCATAGGCGGCGAAGCAACGGAGCAGACGGCGGATTTCTGCAGGATTGACCGGCTCCACGGCGGTGCGCCGATGCCGATTTTTGCGGACCTGCCGGGCTTAAGTCCGGCCATCGTCACCGCGCTCCACGCCGTCAATTGCCGCATTGTCCGCATGCGCGGCGACACGCCCGACATTGAGACGCACCTGCAAACCGCTGAGTCCGCCGGTCTGGACGTCATCCTCTTTTTCGATCTCGCCGCCGGCCCCGAAATCCCCGCGACCGCGGGGCGCATCGCGGGACAATTCAGCGCCGGCATCGTCCGCTGGGAGGTGGATGCGCGCAGCGACACGGGCCGCCTGGACGACATGGCCGAGGCCGTGCGCAAGGCCGGGTGCCTCGCGCCGATGGCCCTGTTAATCACCGGGCCGGAGGACATTCCCGTTCTGCTGGAGAAACAGGCTGCCGAACACGCACGCGAAGCGGTCCTGATCCAGGACACCGTGAATCCCCAGACCGCGCAGGCGGT
>CAZLII010000256.1:0-6648 GCA_964559065.1 uncultured Nitrospirales bacterium
CCCTTTCCCCACCGAGAGCGGCCTGTGGGGGAAGCCGACGGTGATCAACAACGTCGAAACCTTCGCCAGCATAGCGCCCATCCTCAAATACGGCAGCGACTGGTTCAGCCGGGTTGGCACGCCGCTGAGCGGCGGCACGAAGGTTTTTGCGCTGGCCGGAAAAATCCGCCGCACGGGTCTGGTTGAAGTGCCCATGGGAACCACGCTGCGGCATGTCGTGGAGGAGATTGGCGGGGGTACGCCCGACGGCAGAGCGATCAAGGCGGTGCAGACCGGCGGCCCGGCGGGGGGCTGTATCCCAGTGGAATATCTCGATACGCCCGTGGACTATGACACCCTGGCGAAACTGGGTTCCATCATGGGCAGCGGCGGCATGATCGTTCTCGACGAAGACGACTGCATGGTGGATGTCGCCAAATTCTTCATGGAGTTCATCCAGGACGAATCCTGCGGCAAGTGCACGCCGTGCCGCGAAGGCACCAAGCGCATGCTGGAGATTCTGGAGCGCATCACTTCCGGCAAGGCCCTGCCCGACGACATTGAGCGGCTGGAGCGGCTTGGGCGGCTGGTGAAGCGCACCTCTTTGTGCGGGCTGGGGCGCGCCGCGCCCAATCCCATCCTCAGCACGCTGCAATATTACCGCGAAGAATACGAAGCGCACGTGCACGAGGGGCGCTGCCCCGCCCGCAAATGCCGCGCCCTGGTTCACTATGAGATTTCGGCGGAGAAATGCGTGGGCTGCACCATGTGCGCAAAGAATTGCCCCGTGCCGTGCATCACGGGTTCGCGCAAGGAAATGCATGTCATTGACCAGAGTCTGTGCATCAAATGCGGCAGGTGCTTCGAAGTATGCCGGTTCAACGCCGTGCTGAAAGGTTGACCCAGCAAAACAGGATAAGTTATGAGCGAAAAAAAGATGATAAACCTTATCATAGACGAAACCCCGATCAGCGTGCCGGAGGGCGCCACCATTATGGATGCGGCCGAGAAGAAACTGGGCATCCGCATCCCCCGGCTCTGCTACCATCCTGATTTGAGCCTTGCCGGGTCTTGTCGGGTCTGCGTGGTGGAAGTGAAGGGCGTGGATTTCCTGATGGCTTCCTGCAGCGTCAAGGTCTGGGAAGGCATGGAAGTGGTGACCAACAGCCCGGAAATCCGCCAGGCGCGCCGCGACATTCTGGAATTGCTGCTCGACAACCACCCAAAGGACTGCCAGACCTGCGAGCGCGACGGCAACTGCGAACTCCAGAATCTGGCGTATTCGCTCGGCGTGCGCGAACGCCTCTTTGAAGGCGTGCGCAAGCGCCGGCCCGTCGAGGCATCCAGCCGCTCCGTCGTGCGCAACGCTGAAAAGTGCATTCTTTGCGGGCGCTGCGTGCGGGTTTGCGCGGAGGTGCAGGGCATTCACAATCTGAGCCAGCACGGGCGCGGCTTTGAGACCGAAGTCATGCCCGCGCACGGCGCAAAGATGGATGATTCGGTATGCATCCAGTGCGGGCAGTGCATCAACGTCTGTCCCACCGCGGCCTTCGTGGAACAGAATGTGACCGAGGCCGTCTGGGCCGCGCTGAACGACCCGACCAAGACAGTGGTCGTCCAGACCGCGCCCTCCATCCGCGCGGCGCTGGGGGAGGGTTTCGGCCTTAAGCCGGGAACGCCCGTTACCGGGCAGATGGTCACCGCGCTGCGGCGGCTTGGATTCGAGGCCGTGTTCGACACCAATTTCACCGCGGACCTCACAATCGTGGAAGAGGCGGAGGAATTCGTGCGTCGTTTCCAGGCAGGGGAACGCCTGCCGTTGCTCACCTCATGCTCGCCCGGATGGATTAATTTCCTGGAGCGTTTTTATCCCGAACTGATTCCGAACGCCTCCTCCTGCCGGTCGCCGATGGCCATGCTGTCTGCGCTGCTCAAGCATTACTACGCCGAAAAAGAGGGCATCGCGCCACAGGACCTTTTCGTGGTGGCGGTCATGCCCTGTGTGGCGAAGAAATTTGAGGCGGCGCGCCCGGAATTTCGGATGGACGACGGCACGCCGGAGACCGACGCGGTGATCACCACGCGCGAACTCATCTGGATGATCAAATGCTACGGCATTGATCTGATCAATCTGCCCGAAGATGTTTTCGACAACCCCTTCGGCGAATCCAGCGGGGCGGCGGACATCTTCGGCACGACCGGCGGCGTGATGGAAGCGGCACTGCGCAGCGCCGTCGAACGCCTCACCGGCGCGCCGCCCGAAGCCCTGGAATTCACCGAGGTGCGCGCGGTGGAGGGGCTGCGCGAACGCGAATTGCGCGTGGGCGACCTTGCGCTCAACATTGGCGTCGCCAACGGATTGACCAACGCGAAGCGCCTGCTGGACAAGGTGGTCAACGGCGAGAAGGAATTCCACCTCATTGAGGTTATGGCCTGTCCCGGCGGCTGTATCGGCGGCGGCGGCCAGCCCTATCCGCCCCAGGGCTACCGATTTCTCGACCGGCGACTGCTCGCCGCCCGCGCGAAAGCGCTCTATGCCATTGACAGTGGCAAGGAACTCCGCAGTTCCATCCGCAACCCCCAGATTCAGACGCTCTACAAAGACTATCTGGGCGAACCCGGCGGCGAAAAGGCCCATCAGTTATTGCACACGCATTACGCCCCCAGACTGCCGAGAGGAATCCGATGATGATTCAGACCGACAACCGCAAAGAGGTCATGGAAAAGAGCCGGGCCGCTCTGCCCGACCATATCGTGGCGTTCATCGAGGCCTGCAACAGCGGCCCCTATCCGCACAGCCAGTTGATCTCCGTGCTGCACAAGGTGCAGGCGCATTTCGGGTATCTGGGCAAAGAGCAACTCGATGCCGTCGCCCAACTCATGCAGATTCCCACGGCCAAAGTCACGGGCGTGGCCACTTTCTATCATTATTTCCGGCTGGAACCCCAGGGGAAGTTCACCATCCGGGTGTGCCTGGGCACGGCGTGCTATGTCAAAGGGGCGGAGCGCGTGGTCGAACGACTGCGCGACGAACTGGGTATCGGCTTCGGTGAGACCACCAGCGACGGCCTCTTCTCGCTGGAAGCCAGCCGTTGTCTGGGGGCCTGCGGTTTGGCCCCGGTGGTCATGGTCGGCGAACGCATCTACGGCGAGATGACTCCCGACAAAGTTCCCGCTCTTCTGGAAAGTTTCGTCAAGCAGGCGGAAAAGGAGCAGGCGGCGCAGGCGGAGGAGTGATCAACTCTTGGGGTATGCCCTGCCTTCGTGCAATTGCACCCACCGGTGGGCGCGCCGCGCGAAGGATTCGTCATGGGTGACGATAACGAGCGTGACGCCGTCCTGCTGATTGAGTTCCCAGAGCAATTCGGTGATGCCGTCGCTCGTTTTTTCATCGAGGTTGCCCGTCGGCTCATCGGTGAGCAGCATGGCGGGGTTGTTGAAGAGCGCGCGGGCAATGGCCACCCGCTGCTGTTCGCCGCCGCTGAGTTGGCCGGGCTTATGCCGCATGCGGTCGGCCAGGCCCACTTTGGCGATCAGTTCGATGGCGCGGGCGCGGCATCTGGCGGGCCGCGCGCCCTTGCACAGGGCGGGCATCATCACGTTTTCGAGGGCGTTGAATTCCGGGAGCAGGTGGTAGAACTGGAAGACGAAGCCGATTTCCCGGTTGCGAATCTGGTTGATCGCGCCCCAGCCCATCCGGCCCAGGGGCTTGCCCCGAAACAGAACCTCACCGGCGGTCGGCCTGTCCAGCGTGCCCATGAGATGCAGCAGCGTGCTCTTGCCCACGCCCGACGGCCCCGTGATCGCCAGGATTTCGCCTTCCTCAACCGCAAGGTCCACCCCCTCGAGGATGCGCAATTCCCGCGTCCCGTCATGGTAGGTCTTCTGTACGCCTTTGCATTCAATCACGCTATTCATATCGCAACGCATCCACCGGGTCCACCCGCACCGCGCTCCACGCCGGATAAAGGGTGGACATGAACGTGAGCACCACCGCCGAGATGGTGATCCACATGATGTCACGGGGCATCACCGCCACCGGGATATGATCGAAATAATAGATGGTGCTGTTGAAGAGGTCTATGCCGAAAAACGGCGCCAGAAACTCCGCGATGGGGTTCAGATTGTAGGCGAACAGCGTGCCCAGCACCGCGCCGACCACGGTGCCGCTCAGCCCGATCATGAGTCCCTGCAGGATGAACAACAACAGGATAGACGGCCCGCTCGCGCCCAGTGTGCGCAGGATGCCGATGTCGCGCCGCTTTTCCATCACGATCATGATCAGCGTGCTGGTGATGTTGAACGCCGCCACGAGGACGATGAACGCGAGGATGATGAACATCACCAGTTTTTCCTGCTTGAGCGCCTCGAAGAAGGCCTCCTGGTCCTGGTACCACGTGCGCGCACGGTAGGGAAGTTTGTCCTGGATGGCCTGCTTCACGCGGTCCGCAAAGAACGGATTGGTCAGTTTCACATGCACGGCGTCCACGCCGTCGCGCCCGGTGAGCATCCGCACCGTGTCGAGGTCCACGAATGCGTAGAGCATGTCAATATCCGACATCTTTGCCTGGGACACCCCGCTCACCCGCAGCCAGACCGGCGCGCCCATCTGCCGCCCCACCAGCGCCCTGACCGTGGATTTCGCCGTGATCACGGAAATTTCCGTGCCCACGCTGGCGTTGATACGCTGGGCCAGCCGGTAGCCCAGCACAATTTCCTTTTCCCCGGGCAGTTCCCCCCGCCCGAAGGTGCGCCCGCCCTCCCGCGTCAGGTTCATCGCCAGGTCCGTCACGTGCCGTTCGCGTTCCGGGTCCACCCCGTGGATTAATGCGCCCGTCGTCTCATCGCCCCGGCGCAGCAGCGCCTCGATCTGCACGATCGGCCCCGACGCCACAATCTCCGGGCACAGCGCCTCAATGTCCGCGCTCACCGCCTCATGATCGTGCATCGGCGCGCCGCCCGGCAGATACACCGTCAGGTGCGCCCGATTGCCGATGATCGTCTCACGCAGCGCGATGTCGAAGCCCGTCATCACGCTCATCACCACGATCAGCGCCATCACGCCGACGCAGACCCCCGCCACCGATATAATCGTGATGAGGTTGACGAAACGGTTCTTGCGTTTCCCGCGCAGGTACCGCGCGGCCACATACAACTCAAAGCGCACCAAACAAGTTCCTTGCCGAGTCCCCGACAACGCCCCGGACCGCGCCCGCGACGCATCGCGACAATACCAGATTCACGAAGAGGATTCCAAAACGACAGCGCACGGAAGCGCGGACGCCGCGTCAGTGCTGTCCAAAATAGACTTGGTGTCGCAAAAGCCTTCTATGCTGTTCTGTCTCCCCCTCACCCCACCCCTCTCCCAGCGGGAGAGGGAGTTTATAACTAAACCGGAAGAATGTCGTTGCTCCCTCTCCCAGCGGGAGAGGGGTGGGGTGAGGGGAAAAAAACGGGAAACCTTAGAACAAGCCAGAATATTGTGTCAGGAATTCTCAAGGGAAGGTTTACGTATAGGAAAAGCCATTGAAATCGTTTTGACCCGACGGTACTATCCAAGGGTCTTGGACATATTCCTTGAATCACTTAGCAACTTTTCTAACGACATTGACGTCGTCTCTTGCCTGAACTTGCCGCAGCGGGTATAGTGGGCGAAAACGGATGGGAGGATTCGCTCATGATGACGCGACGGGAATTTATCGGGGCCGGCGCAGGGGCGCTCGCCGCGGCCGCATTGCAGGGGCGGGGCCATCCCGCGCCACATTCCACGGGCAAAGCGCCGAACATCGTGGTGATTCTTGCGGATGATATGGGGTTTTCGGACATCGGGTGTTATGGCGCGGAAATAAACACGCCGCATCTGGACCGGCTGGCCGCCAATGGGCTGCGCTTCACCCAGGCCTACAGCGCCGCGCGGTGCTGTCCCACGCGCGCCGCATTGCTCACCGGCCTGAACCCGCATCAGACGGGCGTGGGCGGCATGGTCAGCCGCATCCAGGACCCGCCGCCGCCGGAAGGACCCTATCAGGGATATCTGAATGACCGATGCGTGACCATCGCGGAGGCGCTGCGTCCGGCGGGATACAGCACCTACATGTCGGGCAAGTGGCACGTGGGGGAACGGCCGGAGCACTGGCCGCGCCGGCGCGGCTTCGACCGCTATTACGGGTTGGTCAGCGGCGCGAGCAGTTACTTCCAGATTCTGCCGGAGGAACGGAAAACCCGCGTCATGGCGCGCGATGATGAGCGCATTTTCCCGGAAGGCGATGATTTCTATATGACAGATGCGTTCAGCGATTTCGCCGTGGAGTGCATCGGCGAACACAACACGGAGCGCCCGTTTTTCCTCTATCTCGCCTACACCGCGCCGCACTGGCCGCTCCACGCATTGCCGGAGGATATCGCCAAGTATCGCGGGAAGTATCGCATCGGCTGGGACCGGCTCCGGGAAGAGCGCTATGCCCGCCTCGTGGAAATGGGCATCATTGACCCGCGATGGCGACTTGCGCCGCGCGACCCGGATTGCCCGCCCTGGGACGACTGCGATGACAAGGACGAAATGGACCTGCGCATGGCGGTCTATGCCGCGATGATTGACCGCATGGATCAGGGGATTGGGCGGGTCATGGATGCGCTGCGCCGCAGGGACATGGAAGAGAACACCCTCGT
>CAZLII010000257.1:0-6604 GCA_964559065.1 uncultured Nitrospirales bacterium
GACAAGAAAATCACCGATCTGCTTTATGCCTGGCACAATATCGCCCTGCAGGATTTGGACGCTTCGGAACCGGCCGAAATCATTGCTGATCGCTTCTTGGAACTGGCGCGGGAACTGGGCGTCACGTTTGATATACAGAAACATCTTGACGCCATCGGCGCGCAAGTGAAGCGTCATAAGACGCCCGATTACATGGCCTCGCGCGGGGAATACCTGAATGGGCTGTTGCTGGCCGAAGTGCTGGGCGCGACATTTGTGGACCCTGCGGACTGCGTCAAATTCAAGGAAACCGGGGAACTGAACCCTGAATCCTACGGCCTTCTTGGGGACCGACTGAAAGGTAGAGGTCTGTTCGTGGTGCCCGGTTTTTATGGCGTCATGCCGAACGGCGAAATCAAGACTTTTTCCCGGGGCGGAAGCGATGTCAGCGGCGCTATTGTCGCCCGCGCCACCCACTCGCGTATCTATGAAAACTGGACCGATGTTTCGGGCTTCCGTATGGCGGACCCGCGCATCGTGCCGGATGCCAAGCGCATCGAAGAAATCACTTATCGGGAACTGCGCGAATTGGCCTACATGGGCGCAACCGTCTTGCATGATGAGGCTATTTACCCCGTGCGCGAACCGAAAATCCCCATTCACATCTGCAATACGAAAGCGCCGCATGAACCGGGTACGATGATCGTCGCCGAGCGGGTGAGCGCCACGCCGGTGGTGGGCATTGCCGGGCGCAACGGATTCTCCATGATCAACATTGAAAAGGCGCTGATGAACAAGGAGCGGGGTTTTGGCCGGCGTGTGTTGATGGTGCTTGAGGAATGCGGCGTGAATTGGGAACATCTTCCCACCGGCATTGACACCATGTCCATCATCATCCGCGATGAAGAACTTAACAGCAAAGGACCGCTTCTGGTCAAGGCGATCCAAGACCAATGCCGGCCCGATGACATCAGTCTGACTGACGGCCTGGCCATGATTGCGACTGTCGGGCAAGGGATGAATCATCACATCGGCGTTGCGGCGCGATTGTGCGGGGCGCTGGCCGAGGCCAAGGTCAACATCCGTGTGATTGATCAGGGGTCTTCCGAAATGAACATCATTGTCGGCGTGGAGGCGCCTGACTTGGAAAAAGCGGTGCGCGCCATCTACCGCGTCTTTGTGAGTTGGGAGTAATCATGTCGCGGCGAACCAAAATCGTCTGCACCATCGGTCCAGCCTCCAGGGAACCGGAGACCATCCGGCGCCTGATTGACGCCGGCATGAATGTCGCCCGGCTGAACTTTTCCCACGGAGATCATGCGGGCCATGAAAAGACCTGCCGGAGCATCCGCGAGGCGAGCGACGCGCTCGGGGCGAATGTGGCCGTCATGATGGACCTTCAGGGGCCGAAGATTCGCATGGGCCGCATGAAAGACGCGGCGGATGTTGAACTTGAAAAGGGCGCGCCCGTTACCATCACCACCGACGACATCCTTGGTGATGCGCGGCGCATTTCGACCACCTACCAGCATTTACCGATTGATGTGCGCGCTGGCGACCGGGTGCTGATCGCCGATGGCTCGGTGGAACTGCGCGTGCTTTCCGTGGCGCCGCCGGATGTGCATTGTGAAGTGGTGCGCGGCGGGCTGGTCGGTCAGTACAAAGGCATCAACCTGCCGGGAGTTCACATCGCGGAACCGTCGCTCACCGAAAAGGACCGGAAGGACCTTGCGTTCGGCCTGTCCCTTGGGGTGGATTATGTGGCGCTGTCTTTTGTGCGATCACCCCAGGACCTGCGCGATATCCGCGCGGCGATAGACGCCGCGGGCGCGGATGTCGGGGTGATTGCGAAAATCGAGCGGCCGGAGGCCGTGGCGTGTTTTGACGAGATTATGCCACTCTGCGACGGGGTCATGGTTGCGCGCGGCGACATGGGTGTCGAGATGTCCCTTGAGGCGGTGCCGGTGGTGCAGAAGCGCCTGATTCGCGCCTGCAATGAACACGGCATCCCCGTCATCACCGCCACGCAAATGCTGGAGTCCATGACGCGCGATCCAAGGCCCACGCGCGCCGAGGTCGGCGATGTCGCCAACGCCGTTTTTGACGGCACGGATGCCGTGATGCTCTCCGCGGAAACCGCCTCCGGCCGATATCCCGTCGAGGCGTGCGAAACCATGGCGGGCATCGCGCGCGAAGCCGACGAGGAAATGGGCCGGACCATGTCCGAAGCGCGTTGGGGTTGGTTGCGGGCGGCCAGTTTGCGCCATCGGGACAAAATATCACCGGAAGAGAAGCAGACGCCGCAGGAGATTTTCGCGGGGTCGCTGGGGCTTGCCGTGGCGCAGATGGCCGGCGCGCTGCGCGCGCGGTGCATCGTGTGCTACACCAGTTCCGGCTACACCGCCGCCGCCATAGTGCGCTATCGTCCGACGGCGCCCATTTTCGCCATCACCGACCATCCGTCGGCGTGCAGGCGATGCGCCCTGCATTGGGGCGTCTCCGCATGGTGCGCCGAGGAAGTAAATGGCATTGAGACCATGTTCGCGCAGGTGGACCGCCTGATGCTTGAGAAACAATTGGCCGAACCGGGCGACACGGTGATCATTGCCGCTGGAACGCCGCTGCCTGTCGCGGGGCGCACAAACCTGCTTAAACTGCACACCGTCGGGGAAAGCGCCAGCGCGGGGGAGGGGCCGCAGGCATAGCGATGACCGATCGCCCCACCGAAGAACCGATCGTTCCGGAAAATTGGTACGCGGACGCCTTCGGCGCGCTCTATCCCATCATCTATGCTCATCGGTCGGTGGAATCTGCGGCGGGAGAGGCGGCTTTCGCGGCGGCGCAAACGCAACTTTCTCCCGGCGACATGCTTCTGGACCTCTGCTGCGGAAATGGGCGGCACTTGGCGCACTTGACCACGCGCGCGCGGCGCGCCGTCGGCGTGGATTATTCCCCGGCCTTGCTGCGCCTGGCGCGCGACAACGCCCCCGGCGCGCTTTTGCTGCGCGGCGATATGCGTTCCCTTCCGTTCGTTGAGTGTTTTGATGTCATCGTCAATTTCTTCACCAGTTTCGGCTATTTTCTGGGAGATGTGGAGAATCGGGCCGTCCTGTCCGCCATGCGCCGCGCTTTGCGCCCGCAGGGACGCTACCTCCTGGACTACCTGAACCCCGCCCAAGTGGAAACCGAATTGGAACCGCACTCCACACGCGAAGTCGGGAAATACCGCATCGAGGAGGAACGCTGGATTGATCGCATCGCCTGCCGCGTCAACAAAATCACGCAGGTATGGCTGGATGGCGACTGCTTGGCGCAGACCGCCGAATCCGTGCGCTTGTATTCCCTGGATGAGATGCAGGCGATGCTCGTCGGGGCGGGTCTTGAAATTGACCGCGTCTTTGGCGATTATGACGGCGCTCCATTTTCCAATGACCGGCCGCGCATGATTATCACCGGCCACAGGGGACGCCATGGCGCGTGATTTCTGGGAGGATTACTGCGGCGAAAACCCGTCGCTCATGCCCTTCTTTGCCGGTTCGCCGCGCAACATCGGCGACAAGGTGAAATCGGCGCCTTCGTGGAATCCGGACCTGCTGCAAGCCGTCATGCAGTATCAGACCTGTCTCGGACTGCAACGTGCCTGCGACGAAAACACGGCGGTCATCATCACCGGACAACAACCCGGACTGCTTGCCGGTCCCATGTTCACCATCTACAAAGCGATGACGGCGGTGCTGCTTGCAGAGAAAATGGCGCGGGAGATGGGCCGACCGTGTGCGCCGGTATTCTGGGTCGCCGCAGATGATCATGATTTCGAGGAAGTTCGGTCTGTCCATTTGCTGGGTAGATGGCATGAGCGCGTAACGCTGCGCTATGACCCGGACGAAGCGGCGATGGTGGACGCCATGCCGATGCACCGCGTACCGCTGTCGCAATCGCTGCATGAGATCATTGACGAGGCGGCCCGCGTAACGCCGGGTTCGGAATGCCGCGTGGAAGTCGCCGCGTTTCTTCACCAATCGCTGGACGCGTCGTCATCCATGGCGGATTGGTTCGCGGCGATTATGGCGCGCTTGTTTCGGGATACGCCGCTTCTGGTCTTCACACCGGCGCTGCCGGAGGCGCGCGCGGCGTGCCTGTCCATTCTGGAAAAAGAAATCACCGAACCGCTCGACACCACGCGCCTGCTGCGCGAGACCGGCGACCGCCTCCGGGCGCTTGACTATGCCGTGCAACTCATCAAATCGCCCAACCAATGTGCATTTTTTCTGGAGATGGGCGGCCGGCGGCGGCGGGTCTTCTTCGAGAATGATCGCTTCGTCATCCCCGATGAAGCCATATCCTGTGCGCCGGACGAAATGCGTGCCATGCTCCGCGCTGCGCCTGAACGCTTCAGTCCCAACGCTGCCCTGCGCTGCGTTGTGCAACAGGCGCTGTTCCCCGTCGCTGCGTGCGTGGTCGGGCCGGGCGAGTTGGCCTACTGGGCGCAGTTGAAGCCGGTCTTCGAACGCCATGCGCTGCCCATGCCGATCCTCTATCCCCGCATGCGCGGCGCGCTGGTGGGCGCAAAAACCGCCAAATTGATGCGGAAATTCGGCTTTACCGTCTCAGATGCGACGCTCCCGGAAGAAACGCTTTTGGACCGCGCGCTGCGCGCGGGATATTCCGGGGATGCGCTGGCGGCGCTGGCGCGCCGAAAACTGGAAATGGATGCCGCGTTGCGGGGATTGGCGCAGGACTTGGAAGGGCTGGGCGCAGCCAGGGGCGTGGCAGCGCCGCTGATTGACGGCGTGTCGGACCGCGTCCGGGAGGGCGTGGAAAAAATCGAACAGGCGTTGTTGCATCTGGACGCCGCGAAAACGGAGGCCATCCGCAAACAGGTGCGCCGCGTCCAAGCGGAACTGGCCCCGGACCAGAAGCCGCAGGAACGCATCTATTCGCCCTTTTCTTTTCTGTTTGAGCAGGGGTGGGATTTCGTCCCCCGATTGTTGCATGCTATGGACGTAAACCGATACGACGTGCAGGAGGTGGCCTTGTGAGCATGGATGTCTTGGCGATCGGCGCGCATCCCGACGACCTCGAAATCGGCGTGGGGGGGCTGCTGCATCAGTTGGCGCGGCGCGGATTGCGCGTGGCGATGCTTGACCTGACGCGCGGCGAGATGGGCACGCGCGGCACGCCGGAACTGCGCGCCGACGAGGCGGACGCGGCGGCGCGGTTGCTGGGGGTATCCATCAGGGAAAACGCTGGACTGCCGGACGGCGCCATAGCAAACACCAGGGAACAGCAGCGCGCGGTGATCCCCTTCATCCGCAGGCATCGCCCGCGCCTGATGCTGGCCCCGATGTCGCCGGACCGCCATCCTGATCACGCCGCCGCACATGGTCTGGTGTACAATGCCAATTATTTCTCCGGACTGGCGCGTATTGACACCGGCCAGGAACCCTATCGCTGTCCGGCGCTGTGGTATTATCATCCCTACAGCGAATCTGCAATGCCGACGTTTGTTGTGGATATTTCCGAGGACTACGAGGCGAAGACCGCCGCGCTCCGCGCCCATGCCTCACAATTCTTTAACCCCGACTTCGACGGACCGCCGACCTATATTTCTTCCGAAGCATTCTGGGAAAGCATCCACACCCGCGCCGCATACTGGGGATCGCGCATCGGTGCCCGCTACGGCGAAGCGCTCTATGCCGACGCCCCCGTGCGGATGGATATCGCGTATCATATTCAGCAGATATCGCCATAGAAACAACGCTGTACAGTGATATTCTTAATTGGTGTTCATTCGTGTCCATTCGTGGTTTAGTCAAAGTTTCCAAGGAAAAGCATCGCCTATGAGAATCGGAATCACCTGTCATCCTTCCGCCGGCGGAAGCGGCATCATGGCCACGGAACTGGGCTTGGCGATGGCGGAGCGGGGCCATGTCGTGCACTTCGTCACGGAGGACGCGCCCTTCCGCCTCAAGGGATTCCACGAAAACATCTTCGCCCACTACGTCAGCGCCGTCGCCTATCCCCTGTTCCGCACGCCGCCCTACTCTCTCTCGCTGGCCGCGAAAATCTGCGAGGTCGCGGAGGAACACGACATCGAACTCTGGCACGCGCACTATGCCATCCCCAACGCTGCCGCGGCTATCTTCGCGCGCGAGATGCTGCCGCCAGACCGCCGATTCTGTCTGGCGACCACCCTGCACGGGACCGACATCACCCTCGTCGGCAGCGATCCGTCCTTCCACCGCGTCACGCGCTACGCGATGCTGAAAAGTTGCGCCGTGACCGCCGTGTCCGACTGGCTGCGCCGGGAGACGGAACGCGAGTTCGCCCTGGAACGCCCCATCCACGTCATCCCCAATTTCGTGGACCAGGACAAGTTTGTGCCAAACCCCGAACAACAGTGTCCCTTTGCGCGCGAAGACGAAAAAGTCATCATGCATGTCTCCAATTTCCGTCCTGTCAAGCGCGTCACTGATGTCGTCCGCGTCTTCAAGCGCATTCTGGACCACGTTCCCGCGCGCCTGATCATGGTGGGAGAGGGGCCGGAACGCCTCTCCGCCGTCGGCGTGGCCAAGCAACTCGGCATAACAGACAAAATCACCTACCTCGGAAATTATGAGAACAT
>CAZLII010000258.1:0-6598 GCA_964559065.1 uncultured Nitrospirales bacterium
ATTTTGCTTGAAATGACAACGCTGCCTTGAAAATTTCCCGCATTTTCATCGTTAAAGGAATAGGCGAAGCCTCATGAGTGGCTGTCTCTTTCATGACACCGATTCTGCGGTGTAACGGAAGGGCAGGTTGATCGGTGAATATGCGGCGCGGGAGCGCCGCAGTGGTGCGTTACACCGCGGGAGCGGTGTAACGAGGGAAAAGACCTCTCGTGGCATGGGCGTCCCGCCCATGAAACACGGGCAGGATGCCCGTGCCACGATGGAACACAGTCGGTTTTGTTAGAGGCTCTGAGCGCATGGTTTCATTGATGCCGGTGCGGCCGGCCGCCCGCATGTCCGCTATAACTTCCCCGCCAATCATTTCCAGCGTGCGACGCGGCGCAGGACGGCGGCGGCTTCTTCGCGGTTGCGCACAGCGACGCCCAGCCAGACGCCCTCCGGGCGCAGATGCGCGGTGACAGCGTCGAGTTCGTCGGGTTCGATGAAGAGTTGCGCGCCTTTTCCGGCGGCCTGGCATCGCTGATAGACGGGCATCCAGTCCGAGGCGCGGCCGTTGCCCGCGCCATAAACCCACTGAATGGCGTTGAGTTCGGGAATCTCAAGCAGGCTGTCGAGATGGCGCAGGGCTTGGGGACCGTCCAGATGGTAGATGGACGCCTCCATGCGGCGGCATTCCTCGGCAATGCCGGGCAGAAAGAAGGCGTCAAACATTTCTTTGGAGATCATGCAGGAAAAGTCGTTGGAGGGCACATGCCAACGCAGGGAGGACACAATCCCGGGCCAACTGCAGACGGCCTGCTTCGCGCCGCGCAGGCGGGCATGGAAGAAGTCATAGACGTGGAAAAAAACATCCTGCACCCGGGCAAGCAGGTCGCGCACGGCCTCGGGATGCAGAAGCAGGTCGGTGTTGAGTTCCAAGGGGTCGCGGAACGCGGCGATGGCGTCGCCGCCGGGGTGTAGATCCGTGAGGCCGGTGTAGAACAG
Source organism: uncultured Nitrospirales bacterium (assembly GCA_964559065.1). Classification (GTDB taxonomy): domain Bacteria; phylum Hydrogenedentota; class Hydrogenedentia; order Hydrogenedentales; family CAILVY01; genus CALEDJ01. The sequence continues at coordinate 985 of CAZLII010000258.1, forward strand.
GCCTTTGCCGGCGTCGATCAGCGCGTCGGTCATGGCCAGCAGCGCCTGCCAATATGGATTGTCTTCGGAAAAGCGCAGGCGTCCAGCATCGGCCCAGTCAAAAAGACAGGGCTTCGCCCAGGAAGTCGTCTCGGTGTATTCCAGTTCCTGGCCGAAAAAGGCGCTGAAGACCTCCGGGCCGAGGTTGGGCCAGGCGTGGGGCAGCGCGTCGCCGCCGTATTCCGTGTTGCGGACCGATGCCACGGCCCACGCCGCCGCGCGTTCCGGGTCCAGCCACCGGTCCCGCATGCAGGCATACGGCGGGTCTATGGGCCAGGGATGCGCCGGGGGTTCCTTGGGCCATTGCATGACGACCACCGGCCGGTCCAGCACGGCGCACCGCCAGAACGCGTCCTGACGCGCCAGACGGCGATGCCAGTCTTCAATATGGTCCAGGGGCATGAAGTCTTTCACAGAGCATTTCTCCATAATCATGTTAGCAGCCGGCAATGAGGTTTCGCATCCCCCCATAAACATGAAATTGTCGCATGTTGTTCATGCTTTGGCATGCCGCGTTGAAGCGGCGCGCGAAGCGCCCGCCACGATAAATCGAGAACAACATGTTTATTTCAGGACAGGCGGCTGCATCCCAAGGCGGTGTCTTGCGATGGGATTGCATCATGACGGAAAAGTGTTTAGTGTTGCGCAGTGACAACAGTGACAATGGGCTGCATTTCTTGCAACACTTTGGCGGAACTGCGCACATTATGGGGCCATGGCATATTGAGGAAGGTGTTCATGGTATTTATGCAGAAGACGGGAACAGGTACGCGCGGCTATCTTGGCGTGCATGGTTGGGCGGGCGACCATCGCACCTTTGCCCCTTTGTCGTTGCTGGTGCCCGAGGGGGAGTGTCTTTACGCCTTGGACCTTCCGGGCTGGGGAAAAAGTCCCGCACCGGCGAAATGGGATCTGGATGAATATGCGGCCGCTCTGCAGGAAGCGGTGCACATGACAGGCCTGCAAGAGATCACGCTCATCGGTTATTGCGGCGGGGCGAACCTGTGTTTGGAGGCGCTGCTGCGCGGTCTGACGCCGGTGCGGCGTCTGGTGATGATCGATCCTTTCGCCTTTGCGCCGTGGTATCTTGCCCTGTTCACCTGGGGGGAGTTTGGGCGACGCGCCTATTACGCCACATTTGCGAATTCCATGGGGCGATGGATAGCGAATGCCGCGCTCCGAAACAAAAGGAAGCGGGGCCAGAATATGACCCGATCCTTCGTGAATATCAATCACGACGCTGCATTGCGTTTCCTCCGGATGCTTTGTGAAACCAAGGATGTGCGGTGTTTCCGCGGACTTGAAGTGGATGTGGACATCGCCTGCGGGGCAAACACCTTCGCGGCGGTCAAGAAAGGCATGGCGATTTGGCGGGAAATTTTTCCGCGCGCGGGCATATTTGAACTTGCCGGTGCAGGCCATGAGCCGTTGCGCGAAGCAACGACGCAATTGGCCGACATTATCTTTCAGTCATCAACAACCGTCGCAGGAAATCCCGCCGGCGGCGACGCGCAAGGGGTGATTGTTTGACGCTGACAATGCAGGCGCTTGGATACGGCGCATTCGCCGTAAACCTGCTGGTGCTGTGGGTCGTGTTATGGAATATTCGCGCCTGGCCCAAGGTCCGCCAGACGGGTCGCGGGGTCGTACCTGATCTCATTTCGGTGTTGATCCCGGCGCGCAATGAAGAGTCCCGCTTAGGCCCGTGTCTGGAAAGTCTCGTGGCGCAAGATGCCGTCCTGGGGGAGATTCTGGTCTATGACGACCATTCAACCGATGGCACCGCCGCGCTGGTGCGGGATTGGGCGCTTCGCGATGCGCGCATTCGACTGATTCCCCCTGTGCCGTTGGAGGAGGGCTGGCTGGGCAAACCGTTTGCCTGCGCCCGACTCGCCGATGCCGCGCGATGTGAATGGCTGCTGTTCCTTGACGCCGATACGCGGGTGCGGCCCGGAGCGGCTGCGTCCATCCTGCAGGAAGCGATTGACCGACAGGCGACGCTGCTGTCTTGCTGGCCCGACCTGGTGATGGAAAGTTTCTGGGAGCGCCTGCTCATGCCCCTCTTTCCATTTTTCCTGTTCAGCCTCTATCCCGCGCCGCTCTCCCTGAAATATGACTACCCCCAACTCGGAGTAGCCCATGGCGCCTGCATATTGGCGCAGCGCGATGCATACCGGCGCACCGGCGGGCATTATATGGTTAAGGACGAAATAGTGGAGGATGCGTTGCTGGCGCGGCACTGGCGCGCCAGCGCGGAGAAGGGGTTGTTTCTGGACGGCAGCGAACTTGTCGAATTGCGCATGTATGCCTCTCTTGGCGAAATCTGGAGAGGATTTCAGAAGAACTTCTATCCCGGCTTTCGCCATGCCGCCAGTTTCTGGGCTTTTCTCGTTCTGCATGGCGTAGCCTTTCTCCTGCCGTTCCTTGTTGCGCCGGCGACGCTTCTGGGCGGATTCCATCTCTGGCCGTTTCTGGTGGCTGCGGCATGTACTTTGACCTCGCGATGGGCGCTTGCGGCGCGGTTCCGCCAGCCCTTCTGGTCCACGCTGCTGCATCCGGTGGCCCAGGCCATGCTAATCGCTTTGGGCCTCTCGTCATGGTGGCGGTGCGTAACGGGAAAGGGTGTGCACTGGAAGGATCGAAACTACTTCTCCGCCGGGGAAAAGAACAGGAAATAAACCGGGGTCTTTGCTTGCGATTTCTGTACGTTGCGATCAAACCCTGTCATGAAAGCCCCTCGGCGAATTGGCGAATGACCTCCAGGGTAACTGCGACGGAACCGTTCACCGGAGCAGGCCCCTCTTGGTCGTAACGTCGAAACTCGACGTGCCCATCCATATACAGGATATTGCATCCGCCCGGCACGTGACTGAAAAAATCCGGTTTGGTAATGACAAAATCACTCATGATCCACAGGCGACTTTGCGCCTGTGCATTGGCGGCGGGATTGTTGATGTCGGTGATCAGAAAGCGCTCTATCCCTTCGCGCAGCCGGAAAATGGTGTCGCCGCCACCGTTGCCCGCGCCCGCTGCCAACACAATGTCCCGGTCCAGCGGTTCCGGATTGGCGAAGAAGACCAACTGAAGCACCGGATACCCGAGAATGCTCGTTAGTTGCACGGGGCCGGACAGGTCCGCGCGACCGTAAATTGCCAGTGTTTCCGACGGGTCGCTTCGATCACATTTGTCCAACACGTATCCAAAGTACATGTAACAGGCATTCGCGAGGGAAATACCGCGATCCCTCTGGAGGTTTCCGGTTCCATCATCACACGCGAAGACCACATCCCACGCGTCGTTCGCATTCTTGTATGCGTCCAATGTAACCAGGGCACTGGAAGGACAGGCCAGCACTGCAGGGTCGGTCAGATATTCCGGATAGAGCACTGAAAGCCGGGGCACTGTCCCAAAAACAGTCGCCCGTGCGCCGGTGGGATTAAGCATGTCGCAGTCATACAGTTGTTCCAGATTCCCCTGAAGGGGAGGGAAGCGCTCACCGCGCGACTCACTGCCATACATCTTGAAGATTAGCCCCCATTGCTTTAAGTTGTTTTGACAACTTGCCCGCCGCGCCGCTTCCCGGGCGCGCCCCAGGGCCGGCAGAAGAATAGCGGCCAGAATGCCAATGATGGCAATCACAACCAGCAATTCGATAAGCGTGAACCCTTTTTTAAACACCGGGCATCTCCTGACAGGGCATCGCATCAGCGACGCCTATTGTACTGCATCTCGGATGGCAAATTGCGTCTTTTCCGCGCCAAGGTCTATCCTTTTGACCAAGAATCATCCGGGAATACGCGATTGAAGGCCTCAACAAAAACCTCGATGCGCCCTGCAATCGCAAATGACGTTTCTGACCACGCCATGTGCCTGAGTGAAACATTTTTGAGTGGTGTCAGATTCCGAAACGGAATGAGGGCTGCTCAGGATTGCTCTTGGCGGGCAAATTGTTTAGTGTATATGAAAAAGTAAGAAACGACGGCTTGCCTTCTGCGGAAAGGAAAGAATCCATGAAGAAGTCATACTTGGTAATCGCATGTTGTCTATTGCTTGCAGCGGCTTCGGTCGCTTCGGAGTATCAATGGTATAAGGGTTCGCTGCACATGCATTCGCTGTGGAGCGACGGGGACGCCGCGCCGGAAGTGGCCATCGCGTGGTATCTGGACCACGGGTGGGATTTTGTGTGCCTGACGGACCACAACGTGCTGCAGCAGGGCGAGCGCTTTTTCCCGATCAGCGAGGACCGCACGCTGCGCGAGGAGCATGTGGCGGCGATTCGGGAGCGCTTTGGCGAAAAGTGGGTGGAAACTCGCGAGTCGGAGCACCGCGCCATGCGGCTGAAAACGATGGAGGAGTTGCGTGCGCATTTCAACGCGCCGGGCAAGTTCCTGGTCATGCAGGGCGAGGAGATCACCACCGGCGGCGGCAATCCGCATGTGAACGGCATTAACCTTGTGGATTTCATCGAGCCGTCGCGCAAGAACGGCATGGCCGAGATTATTCAGCGCTATTTTGACGCGGTGGCCGCGCAGGCCGCGGAACACGGCAAGCCCATGATTGCCCAACTCAACCATGTGAACTTCGCGGATGGGGTGACAGTGGAGGAATCTCTGGGCGTCAAGGGATTGTATTTCTTCGAGGTGTACAACGGCCACCCTGCTGTGGCCAACTGGGGCCACGAGGGCAAAGGCTATCCGCCGACGGACCGGCACTGGGATGTCCTGTTGGCGATGAATTTAATGAAAGACCCCGACTACATTCTCTATGGCACGGCCACAGACGACGCGCACAATTACTACGAGTTCCACAGCAAGAACGCGAACCCCGGCCGGGGTTGGGTCATGGTGCGCGCACCGAAACTGGAACCCGACACGCTGGTGGAGGCCCTGAAGCGCGGCGATTTCTATGCAAGCACCGGCGTCGTGATCAACGAGATTCGGCGCGAGGCCCGCGCCTTAAGTTTCGATATTGCGGCGGCGCCGGGCGTCACCTACACCACGCAGTTCATCGGCACGCTGAAGGGCTTTGACGCTTCCTCCGAGGAAGTGCTGGACGCCGACGGCAACGCCCAGCCGCGCGGCAGCCGCCGTTACAGCCCGACCATCGGCCAAGTGCTGAAGGAAACCACCGACGTGTCGCCGTCCTACACGTTCACCGGCGAAGAACTGTACGTGCGCGCGCGCGTCGTGTCCGACAAGCCGCAGCCCAACCCGTTCAAAGAAGGCGACACCGAGATGGCCTGGGTGCAGCCGGTGCTGGTGAAATGAGGCGCGTTGACATGCGCGCAAAAACCGGGACTGTCCCAAGCGCGGCACGTCCCGGACGGGACGCTGCGGGACTTTCCGCGTTTTTGACATCATTGCGCATCGTAGGGCTGTGCATTCCGCTTTTGCTGGCGGCGTGGGCCGCCGCCGATGCGGAGCCTGCCTTTCGCCTGTCGCTCCGTGGCGCGCAGGAACTGCCATGTCCTGATTGTGACGGCATCGCGCTGGGCGACATCAGCGGCAACGGCAGGATGGACATTCTCGCGTCGAGCGGGAAACATGGCGAAACCTTCTGGTTCGAGCAGGGGGAA
>CAZLII010000259.1:0-6597 GCA_964559065.1 uncultured Nitrospirales bacterium
GCTGCGCGCGCGGGCTGACCGCCTCGAAATACAACGAGCGCGTCGCCGAATGCGCCGAGGCGGTCCGCGTGCTGGCCGAGCGCACGGGGAAAGGCGGCACGCACCTCCGCGATTTCACCCTTGAGGACCTTGAAGCCTGCCGCGAACGCCTGCCTGATGTCGCATACCGGCGCGCGCGGCACGTCATCACCGAAAACGCGCGGACCCTGGACGCCTGCGCCGCCATGCGCGCAGGCGACGCAGAGGCGCTTGGCGCGCTGATGAACGCCTCCGGCGACAGTCTGCGCGCAGACTATGAAGTCACCAGCCCGGAACTGGACGCGATGACCGAGGCAGCGCGCGCATTGCCTGGATGTCTTGGCGCGCGGATGACCGGCGCGGGTTTCGGCGGCTGCACCATCAACTTGGTAGCGGACAACGAAGCCGCATCCTTCGCCAGCGCGCTCATGGCGGAATATACCCGCATCACGGGAATTTCCGGAGAGATCATTATTTCACGGCCCGGCGCGGGCGCGGCGATACTGCGCTGACCCCTTGGCGCCATTGTCAATCCGGGCGCCAATGGACCTGCGTCATAAAAGGGGTTTTTGGGGTGCGTTTTGATAGTTGGCAGTTTTCCAGAGTCCAAGGTATAATTGCGTTGAACGCAAATGTTCAACACCTTACGTCTTTGCCGAATCCAAGGAGGGGGTGCCTTGCATACGCAGTTTGGATATGTGAGGCGAGAGATGGTATTCGATTGAGCGGATATAATTAGATTAGCGGATTCGACATGCAATGCCTGAACCATCAGGGGCGTTTCCACAAGTCTCTTGTGGTATAGACTGGAGGAGTTTATATGAAACACGTGCGCCGCCTGTCTGAAAGTGGAATGACGCTCTTGGAAGTGATGATAGCCATTTCCATATTCGCCATTGTCATCGGCGTCACCGCCACCTCGCTTGGTTCGTTTTATGTGACCATGGATGTTCAAAAGGATCGCATCGCGGCAATTCAATCCTGCCGGTCCGTCATGGCCGCTATCCGGGAAAAACGCGCCGAGTTCGTTCTGCCCACCGAGGAGTTTAATCGGGAAGCCTTCTTTCAATGGATCGCCCAAAGCAACGAAGATGGCTGGCAATCTTTTCTGCATCTGGGCCCGGCGGGACTTCTCAAACATCAGATTCTTGTCCGTTGTTTCAATATCAATGGCCAACCCGCTATGCCTGAAGACACTCCCGTCCGCTTGCATGTGATCTCCTCATGGCGGGATAAAAGCGGCCGGTTGATGAACACCCAAATCATTTCCGTTCTGGCGGACCAATAGGAGGGACGACAAGTGCGCCAATCTGGTTTTACACTGCTCGAAATGATGCTGTCCATTTCCATCTTGACGATCGTCGGGCTGCTTGGCTTTATTGTCATCTCATCATCCACCGAATCCGCGGAACTTGCCCGCGCCAAAAGCGAAATACAGGCCGGGTTGCGCGATGTCATGGCAGCCATCACCAGCGAAGCCCGCGAGGCCTATACCCAACGCACCGTAGCCGCAACGCCGCCCAGAGCCCCGGCCGGTGTTGCCGGCATACAGGTCGGCGAAGACAACGACCGCATTACATTCCAAACGCCCGTGCGCACCGATGGGCCGCAAATGGTTGTTGGTTCAACGCCCATCATCATCGCCCTCGAAAATGAAGATACAGACACGGGAAATGGCCCAAACGCCCTTTTAGATCCGGGAGAAGACACCAATAACGATGGCGTGCTCAACCGCAGGGTTGTCCGCATACAAAATGGGAAACAAGAAGTTCTCGGCGCGTCCAATGATATCAGCGGGCTGCGCTTTGAACTGCGCCCCAATCAGAACGCCTTTGACAACACGCCAACCACGCTTTATGTGTGGATGGAAGCAACCAAACGGTACGGCTCCGGGCTGAAACACATCGTCCGGGCCGAATTGGAAAGCAGCATTGACATCAAGAACTAGCGGCAAGGTCCGGGAAAGGAGGCGCGTATGAACAGTCTCCGGAATAGACAACGCGGCATGGCCCTCTTATTTGTGATGGTGGCAATTATTGTCATCCTTGGCGCGCTTGGTTTGATTATGACCCAGGTGCAGGGGGCAAAGCGGGAAACCGACCATGCCTACGCCCATGTCGTGGCGGAGGAAGCCGCGCTCGCCGGCATTGACATGGCGGTGACGCGCCTCTGGTCGGACTATATCATCAGCAACGGCAATACCACTGGGAATTGGGCGTCGTATCGCTTCTTTCTGAACAACGTGCTCCAGATTCCCAAGAACGAAGACCTGAATTTTAACGGGGTACAGGACCCCGATGAGACCGGGGATGGCGATGGGGTGTTTGACACCTATCCTGCGGGCTACGATCAACGCGGCTGGCCCTTGCTCGAGGAGCCTCTGGAATTTACCGATCCGGATTCCGGACGGGTGGTATCCACCTTGGAGAGCGTCCACATCGCGCGTTATGATGAAATCTCCCGGTCTGTTTTGACCGTCACCTCCACCGGTTCCTCCATGGGCAAGACCAGAACTGCCGTTCAGATATTGCACATTGGGGGGACACCCACGCCCCATACCCAGTTTGCCATTCTTGCCAATAACATCAGTTGCATCCTGTGCCATGCGGAATTCTTGTCGCTTCCTTTGCAATACAACACTGATCCCTCTTTGTTTGGCAGTTTTGATCGCATCAAAATTGCGGCGCTGGAGTCTCTGCTGGTGCGAAAGACGGAAGCGACATCAAACGTTGCGGGGACGGTCTATACGCGCGGGCAAGTCTATGACGAAAGAAACAGACTTTATACTCCGGACGGCCTTGCAAATTCGACCTTCAAAGCGTATCACTTCAGCAACGAGAATGGGAAGATTACGCAAGACGCTTCCGGTAATATGAGCAAGGTAAGTTTGGCAAATGCTACAGTCAACGACCATGGAGAACTTAACCAATTCGCGAATCTCTACATGAATTATCCTGAGGACCCGCTGCTTCAAACGGATGGACCAGTGCCCAGCGCTTTTCCAGCGCCATTTCCGGATGAAAACGGCGATCGCTATGTTAACGATGATGAGTTTGAACGGATTGTTCAAACGGCCAACGGCATGATTGCCTTTGAGTATGGACCGGAAGCGCCGCCGGGCGGCGCCATCATGGCCGGCGTTGCCTACGGCGTGCCAAAAGGAACTGTTTACAGCGAGGCAGGTTTGCCCACAGCGTCAAATTCCGCCCTTGACAGCCTTTCCGCCACGGGGTCCTATGATGGCAATCTATTCTTGGTTGGCACGGATGACGATCCTATTATCATTGATAGGACAGTAGCCGTGAACGGGGATCTTGTGATCAAAGGCCCCATCAAAGGGTATGGCCAACTGCTTGTTCGGGGTAATGTTTATATAGTGGGCGATGTTACCTATAAGGATGCGCCGGGTGAGTTTGGGAGAGACGAGGATGGCAATGAGAACGCCTTTGCCCTCGTGGCGGGGGGCAGCATCATGATAGGCGACTATCTCACTGTGCGCGGCGTCAACCACAGCGCCAGAGAAAATGAACAGTATCCCCGGTGGCAGCAGTACAGCATCCACATGCGCCAGGCCAACCGCCAGAACAGTGTCACCATTGGGGACGTCACCGAGACCCTCAACTGGGGCTATTTCGATCAATGGTCGGTGGATTCCGGGCAAATTGTCCCCGGACGCCAGGGGCAGCAATTCAGTTTCACCACTTCAGAACTGAAACTATTCAACAAAAGGGAATTGGAAAAAGCCCTTGTAGATCCGGATTACGTGCCGCGTTTCTATGGGCTTAGAGAGAGTCAACCCAACAACATCTACATTTACGACGCTAACGATGAACATGCTGTTCGATATACTGCCCCCGGGGTAAAACTACTTTCGGACTACCTGATTGAGAAAGGACTGCCCCTGGATATTCTGGATCGCGCCGCATTTCATTATTGCAGCCCTGACAGCAATTGGGTGTCCGAAGACACCTTGCGCAATATCTGGTTCGAAGACGAACTGTCACGTCCGTCCAGCGGACGCCCTTTCCGTTTTGACGGTCTGCTTTATAGCAACAATTCTATCTGGGCCATTGTGCGAAGCAAGACCAGGCACTATTCCAACACAAATGGCTCCATGGATATTCGCGGCGGCGTTATCGCCGCCGATCTCGGCGTGTTTGTTCCCGGCAATGGCAGCACTGTGGGCTTGCGGATCTACTATGATCCACGTGTAGAACGCTTCCTGGAGATTCGTGACACTTCCCGCGTTTCCTTTGAACGTGCGGCGTTCTATTTCAAGCGAGACGGCGCTGCCTGAAACTGAACAGCAGGGAGTATCGAAGTATGTGGAAAATTATGTGTTTTCTTGCAGGAGTAGCCATTGCCTGCGTTTCCGGCGCAGACACGATATACCTGAAGAACGGCGTCTCTTTTGATGGGACCATCACAATGCAGTCGGATGGCACATATCGCGTCCAAGCGGGATCTCGCACCCTCATTTATCGGGAATCGGAAATCGATCGCATTGAAAAAAATGACCGCACCGGGCATCTCGACAAAAACGTCATTAAGGCGCGGTGGGTGGAACGTGACAAACAGTTGACCCGTTTGACGGGATTGAATACTGAACAACGGAAGCAGGTGGATGCATTGCTGGCAAGACTTGCACGCGTGGAGGGCGGGGAGATCATCAGCGTGCGCGACCGCCTCGTTGCTTTGCAGTCGGAGATGGATGTGTTCGGCTACCTTGAATTCCTGCTGCAGGACATGAGTTACATTGTGATGCCGCAAGTTTTGGAGATTATGTGCTATTTGGATGCAGGACGCGCTCCGAAAGTTCTGCGCGGCGCCGCTGAGCATCCGTATTACGGTGCTAGAGAAAAAGCGCTGGAATGGCTCGGACGCCTGCAGGACCGCGCCAGTATCCCCCTTATCGCCCGTGGCCTGTTGGATGAGATGCTTGAAGTACGCATCACCGCGGCCTATGCCTTGGCCAACAGTGGCGGTATCGAAGCGACGCCGGTGTTGATTGAGTCGCTGAAGCATTTTGATATGCGAGTGGCCAATGCCAGCCGCGAGGCTCTGGAATTTCTCTGGCAATCGAAATACGGCACACAGAAGCCACAAACCGTGGATGAGTGGAAGGAATTTTGGACAGCGCACGCGAACAGCATTTCTGCCGCTCCCATTCTTCCAGATAATTTGAAGCCGCTGGTTGAACCCGGTATGGAACTACATGTGAGTTGATGGGGCAGTCGTTACTCCGTTTCGGGCGCTATGTATCGAGGGGAAGCAGTTCAAAAGATTCCGGATTCTCAATGCGCACGGAAAATCCTTCCGGAACCGTCAGCGCGTAGCGCAGTGTGCCTTCTTCTTTGCGCCACGCAAGCGTAATTTCCGAATCCCCGACGGGGATGCGTCCCCGGCACGTCTGCAGCGGCACGTCGCCAAAACGCACCACCACTTCTTTGTTGACGGGATCAATATGGCGCACGCCGAGCACGTCGCGGTAGAGGATGACGACAATATGCGAGGCGAAGCCGTGGTTCAGGCTCGCATAGTCGCCGACGTTTTCCCACAATGTCCCCGTGCGTTCGGCCATGTACAGCAGATAGTCAATGGATTCATCCAGAATCTGCCGGGATCGCCCCGCGCGCGAAAGCAATTCCAGGCGAATCATGTTGCCGACAAAGGCGTTCGCCTCATGGATTTCAGGATATGCCTTCGTGTCCTTGCGCTTGGGGCCAAACTCTTCACACAGCCGCCGCCACAATTCCGGGTGGGACTCCGGCGTGGCCACGCCGAAATAGAACGCAAAATACTGACACACCTCGGTGCGGTTCTTCGTTACTTCCAGGCGACCCCCTTTGCGCATGGCGTTGTCCACGAAAAAGTCGCCATCATAGGATTGACGCCGGATCACCTCGCGGATTTGCTCGGCTTCCGCCGCCAGCGATTCCAACCCATACAGGCGCGCCGCTGTGGACAATGCGGCCGCATAGAGCATGTTGGAGGGATAGTTCACGTCCTGCACGAAGCGATTGGCCGCGGACCATTCTATAAAGACCCAACTCTCCAGTTTCTCCAACAGGCCGTCCTCGTTCCGAAACCGTCTGAAATAATCGAAGAGCGCCATCACCTTCGGCCGCAGCGCATCCGCCAGGGCGCGGTCCCCGCTGCGTTCGACGTATTCGCCGAGTTGCAGCACGAACCACAACGCCCAGTTCGGAATGAACACGCCGTCGTAGTGGTCCGCCGGATAGCACATCGGCAGCATGCCCTCCGGCAAGTGCTCGAACCGTTCCGGAAGCAGGTAGTTCTCCAGGAAATTGCGCTCCACCCTCGTGTCGCCCGACAACACCATCGCGGAACGGGCGGTGAAAAACGAATCGCACAGCCAGCCCGCCCGCTCCCGGTGCGGGCAGTCCATGAAAATATCCACGGCGTTCTGCGCGAAAGTCGTCACGCCCGCCGCGAACAGCGCGTTCAGCCGCGTATCGTCCGCCACAAATTCCGCCCGTGTGGTGTCCGGATTCTCATAGAGGCGCAGGCCGACGCCCGACGCCTTGGAATAGAAGATCGCATCCGTATCGGCGAGGC
>CAZLII010000260.1:0-5554 GCA_964559065.1 uncultured Nitrospirales bacterium
TTTCTTCCCGACCGCGTGGTCTTGATCGAAGAATGGGCCGATATCACAGTGAGCTAATTCATTGACCGCGGGCGGGAGGTGGGAGGACGCATGATAACCATTTGCGGCATTGACCGGTTCATGGCGCATACCGCGACCTTCCGCTCCACCTTCGCGCTGAGTTATTACAATGACGCCAGGGCTTTCCTGATGGACCGCGCCTGCGCGCAGGGCGGTAAAATTGAGCCGTTTTTCCAGCGGCCCATCGCCACCGCCGGACTGCGCTTCGTCCTGCCGGAAACGAATGAAGACCCCGGTATTCTGAACGTGCTCATTGAATCGTTTCGCCACGACACCAAGGAAATTTTCGTCGAGGTCAAAGGCGTTTTCGCCAAGCACCCCGTTGCCCCCGATGAAATGGACGATATTGCGCATAACATCCGTTTTGTGCGCTCCTTTATCACCGACCATATTTTTCCCTATGTTGATCAATTCGACCAGCCCCGGGACGTGTTCTCATGAACGCGATGCCCACCGCATACATTGCGGGATAAATCCGCGTCATGGCCGCCCCCGCCGTCTCCGTCATTCTGCCCTTCTTCAACGCCGAGGACACCCTGCGCCCGGCCATTGAATCTATCCTGCAACAGCGTTTTCAGGACTGGGAACTGATTGCCCTCGATGACGGGTCCGATGACGGATCACTGCAAGTCGTGGAAGCGTTGGCCGCGAAGGACCCTCGCATCCGGGTGGCGTCTGCGGCGCATCGCGGTATTGTTCCCGCCTTGCGTGAGGCCTGCGCCACCGCAAAGGGCCGCTTTCTGGCGCGGATGGACGCAGACGACGCGGCCCACCCGGAACGTCTGGGGCTGCAAATGGCCGCGATGGAAGCGGACCCGGCTGCAGCCGTATGCGGCGCGCGCGTGCGCATCGTGGGAGCGGCCATCGGTTCGGGGCGCCGCCGCTATGAAGCGTGGATCAACCTCCTCGTCCGGCATGAGGATATGGTGCGGGAATTGTTTGTCGAGTGTCCGTTGCCGCATCCAACGTTTTTCATGCGGCGCGACGCCTATGAACAGGCCGGAGGGTATCGCGACCAGGGCTGGCCGGAAGACTACGACCTGATCATGCGCTTCTGGCGGGCCGGTTGGCGGCTTATCAAGACGCCGGAGGTTCTGTTGGAATGGCATGATCGTCCTATGCGGCTTTCCATGACCAGCCCGCGCTACGCCGAGGCCGCTTTTCGCGCCCTGAAACGGCATTTTCTGTTTGAGTCTTACCTGAAAGCGAATACGCGTTTCTGCCAATGGGGCGCGGGGGAAGTGGGCAAGCGCTGGCTGCGGGAATGGGGAGCGCAGCGTCCGGAATGCGTTGTGGATGTGCATCCCCGCAAGATCGGCCGCATGATTCATGGATTCCCTATCGTAGCCCCCGAAGCCTTGCCGTCGCCGGGCGACGCGTTCATTCTCGTCGCTGTCGGCGCGCGCGGCGCGCGCGATGAAATCCGGGACTACCTCAATGCACGGGGATACAAAGAACTCCAGGATTACCTCTTTCTCGCCTAATGCGGCATAGCCGCACCCACATGCATTAGACATCGTACCCAAAGCCACCACTCCCGTCATTCCCGCGCAGGCGGGGATCCAGTAATCACATTTCCGAGACCTTCGATTTTTACTGGACCCCCGCTTTCGCGGGGGTGACGCAAGTGGGGGTCAAAAAGGTCGCACAAAACACAACAGAACGATAACCTTCAGCAGACATCTGCGTGCAAGACGCAGATGTCGCGAAAAAAGAGTCTAAGAACCTCCAACAAAACCTCTCGTAACATGGGCGTTCCGCCCATGAAACACGGGCAAGATGCACGTGCCACGATGGAACACAGCCGGTTTTGTTAGTGGCTCTAAAGCCCTGCAATGCACCGGATTTCAATTCAACAACCTGAAAAAATGCCCAGATATCTTTACTGTCCTTCTTCCTTTTGCCCGCTCTTTTTCTTGACCACGCTCCCAAGGAGATGGCAAAATAAGCCTCTTTTGCTGCTGACCAACGAGTGAGGATGCCATATGCCCATTTACCATGATGAAAACGGTTGCAACGAGCGTGAAGAACCAAGGCAAGATGTGTATCTCGCAAAATTGCTCAAAGCCCGGACAGTGCTGGTTTCCGGAACGGTGGACCAGGAACTCGCAGAGCGCGTGATTGCGCATCTATTGGTGCTGGATTCCGAGTCGCATGACCCGATCAAGGTGCTGGTCTGTTCCCCGGGGGGGCACGTGGATTCGGGCTATGCAATCTTTGACATGATGCGGTTTATTCAGTCTCCGGTGACCACGGTGGGCATTGGCTGGGTGGCCAGCATCGCCGTGCCCATCCTGTTCGGCGCGCCGAAGGAACGCCGCTTCTGCCTTCCCAACACCCGATTCCTGATCCACCAGCCGAGTGGCGGCGCGGGCGGTCAGGCCGCGGATATCCGCATTGAAGCGCAGGAAATACTGAAGATTCGCGCCCGCATTAATCGGCTGATCGCCGGGGAGACGGGGCAGCCTGAAGAGAAGGTGGCGCGCGACAGTGACCGCAATTTCTGGATGAACGCCGAAGAAGCGCTGGCTTACGGATTGATCACCAAAATCGTCCGCAGTATTCAGGAAATCGGGTAAACCGCTCATTCTCCGGGCGCAAGGGAGGTCGGCATGCCACAACTCGTATTTGACGCCAGCAGCGGCTGGGAACTTCGCAAATCCATACTGGAATCTATCGCTGCGACGCCTGTGACCGACATCCATACCCACCTCTATGCGCCGCACTTCGGCCCGCTGCTCTTGTGGGGTGTGGATGAATTGCTGACCTATCACTACCTCATCGCGGAATTCTTTCGCGCGTCGGACATGCCCGCCGAGCGTTTCTGGAAATTGAAGAAACCTGCACAGACGGAGGCTATATGGAAAGCGCTTTTTCTGAATGCCTCTCCCATCAGTGAGGCATGCCGGGGGGTCCTGACAGCGCTCAACAAACTGGGGATTGACACCGGGAACCGCGACCTGTCCGCCATCCGCGCCCAATTCTCCCAGTGGAAAACGAATGACTTTGTGGATCGGGTTTTTGAAGCGGCCCGCCTGAAATGCGTTGTGATGACCAATGATCCCTTTGACCCGGCGGAGCGGAAGGTGTGGGAGAAGGGAACTCGCGACGATGCGCGTTTCCAGGCGGCCCTGCGCATTGACCCGCTGCTCAATGCCTGGGAGGAAAGTCACATTCTCCTTGGGAAAATGGGCTACGCGGTCAGCGCCACACTTCCCAAGACCACCCTGGCCAAAATCAGGCGCTTCCTGTCGGATTGGATAAGGAAAACAAAGGCGCTGTACATGGCCGTATCGCTTCCGCCCGATTTTGCGTTTCCCGAAAATTCGCCCCGTGCGCGCATCATCGAGGAATGCGTCCTGCCTGTTGCCCGTGAATTCAACATCCCGTTCGCCATGATGATCGGGGTCAAGCGTAACGTCAACCCCGAAATCCGCCTCGCGGGCGACGGGGTGGACCGGGCGGATGTGGGGGCGGTGGAGCGCATCTGCGCCGCCTTTCCGCAGAACAAGTTCATGGTCACTATGCTGTCCCGCGAAAATCAGCACGCCCTGTGCGTGGCCGCGCGCAAGTTTCGCAACCTCATGCCCTTCGGGTGCTGGTGGTTTCTGAACGTTCCCAGTCTCATTCAGGAAATGACCCGGATGCGCCTTGAGTTGCTGGGGCCGACCTTCATTCTCCAGCATTCCGATGCGCGCGTGCTCGATCAGGTCATCTACAAGTGGGAACATTCCCGCGCGATCATCGCCGATGTACTCGTGGACAAGTACAGCGACATGCTCACCGCCGGCTGGCGCATCGCCGAAAACGAAATCCGGCGCGATGTGGAATCCCTGCTCGGCGGCGCCTTCTGGAATTTCCTTGAGCGGAAACTGTAATTGGGCGCGCCCCCCTTGCCCCGCCACATCGTTCCCGCATTGGCGTCAACTCTGTATTCTAGACAGGCCAAGCCCTGTACTTCATAACTTTCGTAACTCTTTAACCGAATGGTGAAATGCGTCGTCATCTTTTCGGGCAATCATGAAGGCTTTTCATACTTCAGGCAATAAGTACAAAGCATTTGGGAGTTCTCATCCCGATAACATGCCCCCAGATGTACGCCATTCCGCTAAATTGTTACGAACTTTGCTGTTTTGTCCGCCGTCGTCGCAGGCCACAATATTTGGTTGGCTTTATGACCCTTCCGGGATTATAATCTACTTCAGTCTCGTATGCGGTAAGGGGACATAGGACAAAGGAGCGCGACACCGATGAAAAAGAAAAGCGGTTCGGGAATGAAAGCGGCCAAGGCCGCCCAGGACGCTGTGGTCAAGGGGGCCGACAAATTCCGGGAACAAGTGGCGCAACGCGCCGATGACGCGCGGGAACAGGCGCGGCGCAGCGCACTGAAAACCGTCGAAGGGATGATGCAATTGCAGCAGAAAACCTTTGACGGCGCCTTTAAGTTGCTCTCGCAAGTGCAGGACCATACAGAGAAGACCGTCAAGGATTTCGTATCCGATTCCCAATGGCTGCCCAAAGAAGGAAAGGCCGTTGTTAACGAATGGCTCAAGACCGTTCACAGCGGCCGCGTGCGTTTCCAGGAGACCGTGGACAAGAGTTTTGATCTTGTCATGGCCTGCCTGAAACGCGTGCAGGAAGCGCCGGAAGCAGCGAAACCGGCTGCCGCCAAAGCGAAAAGCGCAAAGAAAAAGCCCAGGAAAAAGGCGAGCAGAAAACCGCCTGCCCGGAAAAAGCCGACGGCGCGCTGAGCGCCGAATTGCCTTCGGGAAAGGCCGCCTGATACGATCAGCAGGAGGCCGTGCGTCTCATGGCGAGACGTGTGAGACATTCCTCTTCGGAGAAAAGCGTGACGATGCAATCACATGGGAAAGTAATGATAGGCGTTTGCGTTGTGGCCGCGCTGTCTTGCGGCAGCGCAGTGGCGCAATGGACGTGGACGCCCCAGACCGGCCGTTTCATCAACATCAAGTACATGCCCAAGGAAACGCCGGAATTGCAGGTGGAACATGCCCGTTCTCTTATGCTGAAAAACCGATACAAGGATGCGATGCGCGAGACAAGCCGCTTCTCCCGCGTCTATGGAGATACGGATTTTGCCGACGAAAATCAGTTCCTGCGCGGGGAAATACGATTGCGACAGGAAAAGTATGTGGACGCCGCCAAGGAATTTCAGCGATTGCTCGCAGAGTATCCCGACTCCGATTTGTTCGATGAGGCCATCGCGTTGCAGTATGAAATCGGCGACAGCCTTTATGAAAAAGGACTCAAGCGGCAGAACCGCTGGTGGATTCCCCTGCGCAAGCGTCCGCTGAAAAGGGCCATTCAGGTCTATTCCATGGTCATTGAAAATCAGCCCTTTACCTTGGAAGCCGCCGAAGCGCAGTACAAACTGGGGTTATGTCATTATGCGCGGAAGGAATACTTGGAAGCGGCCTTTGAATACCGCCGCGTCATTCTGCGCGGAAGGAGTACATGGAAGAGGCCTTTGAAT
>CAZLII010000260.1:5564-6594 GCA_964559065.1 uncultured Nitrospirales bacterium
CGGCAGTTCCGAGTGGGTGGGCGATGCCTGCCACGGCCTTGCGATGAGTTACTACAAGGCATCCTATCCCCCCGACTACGATCAGACGCCCAGTGAACTTGCCGTGCGCGCCATTGACGATTTCTTCGCGCGGTACCCCGCCGATGAGCGCGTGGGGGATTTGCAGGAGATACGCCGGGAGGTGCGCGAAAAGATTGCGCAACAACGCCTGAAGGTGACCCAATTCCACGTCAAGCGGCGCGAATTCGACTCTGCCCGCATTTATCACGAACTGCTGGTGGACCAATACGCCGATACCGAGGCGTCCGCCCGCGCGGCAAAATGGCTTCAGGAGAATCCCGTCGTGGAGACGGACGCCCGGCGGGAGATTTCCGATCTGCGCCGGAGAAATGTCCCATGATGCGGGCAATGTTGTGGCCGGTGGCGCTCTGCGTGGCGTTGTTGTGCGCGGGTTGTGGCTACACCACCCGCAGTACATTGGAGCCGAAATACCAGACCATTGCTGTTTCCCCGTTTTATGATGTTTCCCGCGAATATGACCTTCAGGCGCCGCTCACCAATGCCCTGGTCCGCAAATTCGTCCATGACGGGCGCTTGAAAGTGGTGAATGAAGACAACGCCGATCTGCTGCTCGAAGGCGCCATTCTGGATTACAAACTCCGGGGACTGACCTATGACCGCTTCGACCGCATCACGCAGTTTCTGCTGCTCATCGCGGCGGCGGCCCGCCTTACGGACCAGCATACGGGCGAAGTGCTGTGGCAGGAACCGTTGATGGCGGGGGAGACCACGTTTTACACGCGCGCCGCCGGCGAAACCTCGGACCGGCTCCGGGGCAATGCCGAGGTATTCCTGCCCACGGTGCGTTCCTTCGCCAGCGAAGAGGAAAATCGGGCGGCATCGGAAGCGCTGGAACAACTGGCTTCCGACGTTTTTTACCGAACCATCGAACCCTGGTGATTGCATGCATATCCTCGAATTTCTGGCACAAATAGGCAAGCATCCCCTGCCGCCAGTCATCCTTTTTGCG